>JAUNSE010000419.1 GCA_030539415.1 Desulfovibrionaceae bacterium | reverse complement strand
ATCTGCTCTTCGACTACATGGCCATGGTCTGTCTCGCGGCCCTGCCGGGACGGCGGCTTGCCGTCCGCCTCGCCCGCAGAAAGGCGTGACGGGGAGGCGGACAGGCGGACAGGCGGTCAGGCGCTTGAACGCCGGACCCGGGGAATCAGCGCAGGAGGCCGGCCTCCTTCAGCCAGGCGGCAAGGCCGCTCTTCAGGTTGCGCCCGGAATACGCAAAGCCGAAGCTTCTGCCCATGTACGCGCCGGGCGCGGCCTTGGCCATGTCCGAGATGCTGTCGCCGATGGCGCTGCCGTAGCTTGAGAAGGGCAGGATGATCCTGCCGGCGAAGCTGCCGGACTCCAGGAAGGTGTACACCGGCATGGGCATGGTCGCCCACCAGGTGGGAAAGCCCAGCAGGACGACATCGTACTTCGCGAGGTCGGGCAGGGGATGCTTCAGGGGCGGGCGGAAGCCCCTTTCCAGGTCCTCGACGCTGGTTTCGTAGATGCTGCCGCGGTAGGGGTGCAGCATTTCTATCCTGTACAGATCGCAGCCGAGCATGCCGGCCAGCATTTCGGCCGCGCGCTCCGTGTTGCCGGAATAGCTGTAATAGGCAACAAGCGCCCTGGGGGCTGCCGGCATGGCAATGGTGAAGGGCGCGGCGGTGGAAACGGTTTCATCGCGGGAAACGGCATTGCGGCAGACGCGGAAGCCCAGATTGGCCTCGCCGAAGCGGGGATTGGCGGCCGGGCGGCAGGCGCTGCGCAGATGCTTGCCGAAGTCGTCGTAGCCGCCGCCTCTGTTCACGCGCAGAGCCCCGGCTGCTGGACCTGCCGGATTGTCCGTCGCGGACAAATCATAGGGGCCGTAGTAGTCGAAGACCCATTCGCGCACGTTGCCGTGCATGTTGCGCAGCCCGAAGGCATTGGCCGGCAGCTCGCCCGCATCCAGCGTCCTGCCCCGGAAGGTGCCGGGCTTCACTTCCGGGTCCTTCTGCGTCACGTAGTTCTCCTCGATGAGGTAGGGGTAGCTGGCCTTGAAGTTGGCCTGGCGGCTGCTGATGTGCCGGCCGGTGCTGAAGGGGGTGTCCGTGCCGGCCCTGGCCGCGTACTCCCACTCGGCCTCGGTGGGCAGGCGGTAGCCGTTCGCGCGGCGGTCCCAGACAACGGCTCCGGCGCCGTCCGCGGACTCTTCGACACGATAGGCGGGCTCGAGCCCGCGCGCCCGGCTCAGGGCGTTGCAGTAGCGCACCGCGTCGTACCAGGACACGTTCTCCACAGGCAGGCCGCCGCCCCTGCGGGCGGAGGGATTGCTTCCCATGACAGCCTGCCAGTCCTTCTGCGTGACCTCGAGCGGATCGATGAAGAAGGCGTCGACGCGGACGGTGCGGCGCGTCTCGTCGGCGCCGCGCTGGCGCTCTGAGGCCGGACTTCCCATCTCGAAGATGCCGCCCTCGAGGCGCACGAGACTGTCCGGCGTCCCGGCGGCGGAAATTCCCGAGACGGGCAGCAGGAAAAGGCAGCAGGCGCCGAGAGCGGCACGCAGAAGAAGGCGCTTCATGGATGTCCTCCTGGATGGCTGATTTCGGAAGCGGCGGTCTGCCGCATTCCATGGCGTCATGATAGAGGACGGCGGTCCGCCGGCAAAGGGCGGGGATTGTCAAAGAATTGCCTGATTCTCCCGCACGGCGCCGCACCGCGGGCTCCGAGCTTCCAGTCCGCACTTGCGGGAGGCCCTGTCAGGCCCTATATACCTTTCCTGTCCGCCGCACCGTACCGGTCGGCGCGTCATGCCCGCGGCGCGGGCTCATCCGGAGAGGAGGGCAGCATGCACAGCCCGGAATACGAAAGATATCATCAGATGTGGTCGGAGCGCTTTCCCGAGCCGAGGCCGGTGGGCTTCGAGGGGACGGTGTTCAGAAACGCCTACTGCCCGGACTGCCGCTTCTGCTGCGCCCCGCAGGCGGAAGGCGACAAGCCCTTTCCCATGGCCCTGCTGGACAGGCAGATTTCCGGCCGCACGCCGGAGGACTTCTACATGCTGGACAGCCACACGGCCTGTCTCGACCAGCGCGGCTGCCGGGCTCTGACGGACAGGGGGTGCCGTCTGGAGAACGAGCTGCGGCCCGTGGCCTGCAATCTCTTCCCCTATGTGCTGGTCGGCATGCGTCTCTATCTGTACCTGATCTGCCCGGCTTCCATGCTGCTCGCGGAGGAGCGGCTGCGCGCGGTCGGAAGCGAGGTGCACGCCTGGCTGAAGACGCTGCCGCGCGAGGACCTCGAGCGCATCTCCATCTCCATTGCCGCGGAGGATCTTGCGGCAAGATACGCGGACCTGGGAATGGAAGCGCTCTGATCCCGGGGAGGGGCCACGCCGTGCGGGACTTGACGAAAGACGAAAGATCCTTAGCTTTCTCTCCGTAAGGAACCGGCTTCCTGCCGGCGTCCCCAGCCGGACGCTGCCGGAAGCGCCGTACCACCCGCATGCATTTTTGTTCGCTTTCGCGTCTTCGCACAAGAATCTCGCCCGAAGATTTCGCCCGAAG
>JAUNSE010000418.1 GCA_030539415.1 Desulfovibrionaceae bacterium | reverse complement strand
TCACCATTGCCCGCATGCCCGTGGTGTCCTCGCAGTACTGGAACTCCGTCCATGGCAACACGCCGGAGGAGGTCATGCAGGACAGGGAGGGGCTGCAGACAATGCGGGCTCTTGGAGACAACATGAGCTGGTTTGTCAAATGCATTTCCGCGGGCAGGGCAGCCGGGATCAGGCCTCCGGTCATCGAGGCCTGGGAGCCGACCAACTTTATCCGCTGAAGCACCTGCCGCCGGAAAAAAGCCTTTTGATGATTTGCAGTGCCTTGCGCATGCGACGCGCGAGGCCCCGAGGGAACACGCTCATGATGACGGAACTGGAAAAACTTGACGCGGGACTGGAGTTCTGTTTTGCCGACCCGGAAGTGGAAGCCCGCAAGGGCAATGCCGTGGCGCTGTGCCGCGAGCTCAACAGCACACCCCACACGGACCGGGCCAGACAGCGCGAGCTGATTGCCGCGCTGTTCGGAACCGCGGGGGAGAACGCGACTGTTCTTCCCTTCTTTCAGTGCGACAACGGCAGGAACATCCATGTGGGCAGGGAGTTTCTGGCCAACTACAATGTGACCATTCTCGATGTCGCGCCTGTCCGCATTGGCGACTGGTGCATGATCGGCCCCAACACGCTGATAACCACGGTCAATCATCCCCTGTCGCCCATGGGAAGGAGGGCAAGGCTCTCACAGGTGAAGTCCGTCACCATCGGGAATGACGTCTGGATAGGAGGCGGCTGCACCATTCTGCCCGGCGTGACCATAGGCAGCAATGTGGTTGTCGCCGCCGGAGCCGTGGTCACAAAGGATGTTCCAGACAACTGCGTTGTCGCCGGCGTGCCGGCCAGAAAGATCAGGGACCTTGAGGACGATGTCAGCGAATGAGTCTCATGCCCGACCCTGAAGCGTCTTTTCCGCAGTGCCGTGCCTCTGCCGCAGGCCGGCATGTCCGTCTTTCCCGCGCTGCCCTGCGCAGCGTCGGCTGCCTTTCGGGACGCTGCCCGGTGTCCGCTTCTGATTCCTGTCCTGCCCGTTCCCTGTGACGGCAGCGGCAAAGGGTGTTTCTGACGGCAAAACTCGCTTGCCGTCAATTTTGCCGTCACAGGCAGAAGACAGCGGGATGCGGCCCGGCACGGCCGGCAGAAAAAGGCAAAGGAAAAAGCCGGATTATGAATCTTCATAATCCGGCATTGCTTGCTTTGTGGCGGAACGGAAGGGACTCGAACCCTCGGCCTCCGGCGTGACAGGCCGGCGTTATAACCGTCTTAACTACCGTTCCGCGGTAGCTGCCTCGACCTTGCGGTCATCAGCAACGAAGAGAGAACCTACAGATTGTCGGGCAGGTTGTCAACGCTTTTTTTCAATTTCTCCATGAAAAGCTGTCGGCGGCCCGCGGGGCAGGGGCCTGCCTCCGGCCTGCCAGGCCGGAGGACGCCCTGTCGGCCAGGCAATATGCCGGGAGACGGCATCAGCCAAGGGTGAACAGGGGAGCTTCAGTCGCAAGCCGCCCGAAAGGGAAGGGCAGGGCACGCCATCGTGCAGCACCAAGCCGGAGGCCGGGCCTGTGCCGGAGGACCGGCGGGCGGGACCGGCAGCCCGGACTGACTTTCGGGCCGAGATGCGGGACCGGAACCGGGCAGGGACACTGGCGAGACACAAAGGCTCGACCGTGTGCCGGGGACACGGCTTTGGGAGACAGAGCCCTGGCTCTGGGTCCTGGGCAGCGCGCGGCCTCAGGCCCGGTGTCGCCAAAGCGGGAGGAGAGGAAGTGAAAAAAAGCTTCAAAAATAAAGATTGTCACTGTCTCTGCTCTCTTGCGCCTGCCCCGGGCAGAAACGGTACTGGACAAAAGGCGAGGAATGCCGCTACAAACAGAACAGCACAAGTTGCAGGGGGAGAGCCGCCTCTCCTTTTTCTTTGATTAATTGAAATGAAGCAGGTCTTCACTTTCAGCGCAAAACGCATTGCAGATGAGGTCTGTTTCAAACAATTGGTCAGAGAATAAAACATCATATTTGAATGACGCCTGTCTTTCTTATGCAGTATCCCTTTTATTCATGGCTTGTTGCATGAGGCGGGACAGGTCAAATTCGGACCGCCGATGGCATATTTCTGACATCGGCCCGACATCATCCTGACATTTTCCTGCACAATGTCCCCATTCGGACGGCTGCGCGGCCTCTCTTTCATCCGGAGAAGCCCGCACAGGATGCTCTTCTCACCGCCTGTCCTGTGTGTCGCGCGCTTTTCAAGTCCTGCTGCGGGCTGTTTTCATGGTCTTTGCCCCATACGGCAAAGCCGCCGGCCTCTGCCGCCCGAAACAGCGCCTTTTCTGCGCCCTCGTGCATGAACTCTGCCACGGAGGCGCCCGACTGCCGGCTTTTCCATCCCGAAAAAATTTTTTACGGGCCCTCTCTCTGCCCCGCCTCACAGGCCGAATATAAGGCAAGTCATTGTCGGATGTTCTGTTCTGTCAAGCCAAAAGAGCGTTTCTCCGAAAAAATTTTTAGCCCTTGCCCCGAAGACTGCAGAGGATC
>JAUNSE010000417.1 GCA_030539415.1 Desulfovibrionaceae bacterium | reverse complement strand
TGCGCCATTTCAGAGATGATTCTGGGAATCAGCGGCACCTTGAGCTTGTAGAGTTCATGAGCGATGCGATGATGGGTCATCGTGTACATGGACGGATAGCAGAAGATTGTCTCGCCGGGGCTGGTGGCGGCAGGATCACCTTCATAGGCGGCAACGGAGTCGCTCACCAGAAGCTCGCGAATGTGCGGCAGTTCATCAAGCAGCATGATGGCCGCTTCCTTGCCCTTCTTCGCGCAGTCGAAGCAGGTCTCCTCCTGATTTTCGCAGGCGAAGCAGTAGCCGCGGCGAATCTGCTCGCTCAGCAGGCGGTAGATGCTGTCCAGATTGGCGGAGAGATGATACTCGATCGATTCCTTCCAGACCCTGGTTGTGCCGTAGAAGCCCGGAAAAAGAGCCACTCTGAACCGCTCCATGATTTCCTTCATGCTCTCCAGCGAGGGCATGGGAGACCCCTGGGCCGGCTTGTGCCAGACCGTGTTCAGAGAGGTCGGGTGGCATAATTTCTTGCTGACCTCGCTCAGGTGCCGCATAGCCAGGAAGTCGTCGTTCAAATCCATGAGATCATCTCCTTGATTACTTGACGCGGCACCGCTCGGAGTTGAGGCCAGGGACCGCTGTACCGCAGTCAAGCCTACTACAGACCGGAAAAAAGGAAAAACGCTTTTTTCAGCATTTCTGCGCAGGTGACGGCTGTCCGCCGGCCATGCTCGGGTCTTTGCACGGCCAGAGTCCGAGTCCGGGATATTTTTGCCTCAATGCCCTGCCCGTCCGATATGCTTGTTTTTTCACACCAAATTCTTCATCGCGGAGCGACAGTCGCACGGCGGCAGCAGAACGTCTGCGCAATTCCCCCGCATCCTCTGCTCCAGGCACGGACGGACCGGCTCGGCGCCATGGCCGACGGACCAGTGCCGGAGCAGGAGCCGGCTCACCGGACCTGCCGGGACCTGTCTCCGATGCTCTGCCGGCGCACTTTCGGGACTTCACGACATCTCCGAAGTTCGCAGCATGCCCTTGCAGTACGGCCAAAAGTAAAGCGCCTTACGGGGCAGACCGTAAGGCGCTGAAATTCCTGGTGGGATGTGCGGGGATCGAACCTGCGACTCTCTGCTTAAAAGGCAGATACTCTACCTACTGAGTTAACATCCCTCGTAGAGCAGTGTTTCTACAACCCATTGTTCTGTGTGTCAAGAGTATTGCACCAGACCGCCAATGAAGACGGCACTATTTCGCGCCGGTCTTCTTCTCGATCTTTGCCCAGCTGTCCCTCAGGGTTGCAGTCCTGTTGAAGACGGGCATTTCGTCCGTGCTGTCGCGGTCCTTGCAGAAATAGCCCACGCGCTCGAACTGCACGGCATCGCCCACGGCCAGAGACTTCATCGCGGACTCCAGGAAGATGTCCACCTCCCTGAGGGAGTCGGGGTTGACGAGGTCCAGGAAGGTCATGCCTTCGGGCACATCATTGGGATTTTCCATGGCAAAGAGGTGTTCGTACAGGCGGGCCCTGGCCGGCACGCAGGTCTTCGCGTCCACCCAGTGCAGCGTTCCCTTCACCTTGCGGCCGTCGGGGCTCGTGCCGCCGCGGGAGGCCGGATCATAGGTGCAATGGATCTCCTTCACCGAGCCGTCCTCGTTGAGCACGACATCCGTGCAGGTCACCAGGAAGGCATAGCGCAGGCGCACTTCCTTGCCCGGAGCCAGGCGGTGGAACTTGCTGGGCGGGTCCAGACGGAAGTCGTCGCGCTCGATGTAGAGCTCTCTGGAGAAGGTGACCTTTCTCGAGCCGTAGGAAGGATCCTCGGGATGCAGCGGCATCTCGAAGACGTCTCCGCCGTCCTCGGGATAGTTGTCGACAATGACCTTGACCGGGTCAATGACGGCCATCCAGCGGGGCGTGTGCGCATTGAGATACTCGCGGATGCAGAATTCGAGCAGACCGTAGTCCACAACGGAATCGGACTTCGCGATGCCGATGCGGGCGCAGAAATCATGCAGAGCCTGCGGCGGCACGCCGCGGCGGCGCAGGGCGCACAGGGTGGGCATGCGCGGATCGTCCCAGCCGGAGACCTTGCCTGACTGCACCAGCTGGATGAGCTTGCGCTTGGAGAGAATGGTGTGGGTCAGATTGAGGCGGGCGAATTCG
Source organism: Desulfovibrionaceae bacterium (assembly GCA_030539415.1). Lineage (GTDB taxonomy): Bacteria > Desulfobacterota > Desulfovibrionia > Desulfovibrionales > Desulfovibrionaceae > Desulfovibrio. Next base: position 383 of record JAUNSE010000417.1, on the reverse strand, counting down.
GTCTGCTCGGGATGATAGACGTCCAGCGCCTCGAGAATCCAGTTGTAGAACTCCCTGTTGTTGACGAACTCCAGCGTGCAGAGAGAGTGGGTGATACCCTCGATGGAGTCGCTCAGGGGATGAGTGTAGTCATAAAGCGGGTAGATGCACCAGGCGTTGCCGGTGCGGTGATGGTGGGCATGCCTGATGCGGTAGAGGGTCGGGTCGCGCATGACCACATTGGGGGCGGCCATGTCGATCTTGGCGCGCAGCACCTTGGCGCCGTCCGGGAACTCGCCGGCGCGCATGCGGCGGAAGAGGTCGAGATTCTCCTCGACACTGCGGTTGCGCCAGGGACTCTCCCGGCCGGGCTCCTTCAGGGTGCCGCGGTACTCGCGAATCTC
>JAUNSE010000013.1 GCA_030539415.1 Desulfovibrionaceae bacterium | reverse complement strand
CCTGTCCAGGCAGCGGACCGGCGGCATTTCCCTGCCCCGGGCCGACCGCCAAAAACCTCCTCTCCCCGGCAAAAGACTTTCCGTCCTGCCCCAGGCGGCCGCCATGGCCGTCTGCATGCCCCTGAGCCGGCCGCCATTATCCAGGACGGACCCTTTACAGCGGAGCCGGCAGAGGGTATAAACACCGCACCTCATCAATATATTACCATACCTTGATATACTGATATGCAAATCATCAAAACAGCCAAAGAACTTTCCGAAACCTGCCGCCAGTGGCACAGGGAAGGAAAATCCGTCGTTCTCGTCCCGACCATGGGCTACTACCATGAAGGCCACGCCTCTCTCATGGACAAGGCCCGCACCCTTGGTGACAAGGTCGTTGTCAGCCTTTTCGTCAACCCCACCCAGTTCGGTCCCAATGAGGACTATGCCTCCTATCCCAGGGACCTGGAAAGGGATGCCGCCATTGCCGGGGAGCACGGCGCGGATCTGCTCTTCACGCCCGAGCCTTCCGAACTGTACGCCCCCGATGCCGCCACATGGGTCGAAGTGCCCGAGATGTCCAATCTGCTGTGCGGCATCACCCGCCCCATTCACTTCCGCGGTGTCTGCACCGTCTGCACGAAGCTGTTCATGCTGACCCAGGCCGACTACGCCGTCTTCGGCGACAAGGACTGGCAGCAGCAGGCCATCCTGCGCCGCATGGTCAGGGACCTGTTCTATCCCGTGCAGATTGTGGGCGTGCCCATCGTGCGCGCCGAGGACGGCCTGGCCCTGTCCTCCCGCAATGTCTATCTCACCGAGGAGGAGCGCGCCCAGGCGCCCGAAATTCACCGCGCCCTGGACTATGCCAGGACCATGGTGGCCCATGGCGAGACAAAGGCCTCCGCCCTCAAGGACGCCGTGCTGCGCCGCTGGGCCAGCAAGCTGCCCCTGGGACGCCTGGACTACCTGCAGGTCATTGACTCAAACAGCCTCGCCCAGGTGGATGAAATCACCGGCCCGGCCACCATGGCCTGCGCCGTGAAGATGGGCAAGGCCCGCCTTATCGACAATATCCGTCTCAACTAAGCGAGGACCCCCCTTATGCAGACCAAAGGAACCTACTACTTCACTTCGGAGTCCGTCACCGAAGGCCATCCCGACAAGGTGGCGGATCAGATCTCGGACGCCGTTCTGGACACGCTGCTGGCTCAGGACCCCGAGGCGCATGTTGCCTGCGAGACCCTCGTGACCACCGGCATGGCGATCATCGCCGGCGAGATTTCCACCAAGGGATACGCCGACCTGCCTCAGGTCGTGCGCGACACCATCAAGGAAGTGGGCTACCACAGCTCCGACATGGGATTCGACTGGCAGACCTGCGCTGTTCTGTCCACCATCGATCACCAGTCTCCCGATATCGCCCAGGGCGTGAACAGGGAGAACCCCGAGGACCAGGGTGCCGGCGACCAGGGCATGATGTTCGGCTATGCCTGCTCCGAAACGCCCACGCTCATGCCCGCCCCCATCTTCTGGGCCCATCAGCTTTCCCAGCGCCTGACCAAGGTCCGCAAGGAAGGCATCGTGGACTTCTTCCGCCCCGACGGCAAGACTCAGGTTTCCTTTGAATATCAGGACGGCGTGCCGGTGCGCATCAACAATGTGGTCGTGTCCACCCAGCACGAGCCGCATGCCACCCAGGACATGATCATCGAAGCCGTCAAGAGCCAGGTCATCCGCCCCGTGCTCGAGCCCTCCGGCTTCTTCGACGAGAAGGACTGCGAGATCTTCATCAACACCACCGGACGCTTTGTGGTCGGCGGTCCCATGGGTGACTGCGGTCTGACCGGCCGCAAGATCATTCAGGACACCTACGGAGGCTCCGGCCATCACGGCGGCGGCGCCTTCTCGGGCAAGGATCCCTCCAAGGTGGACAGATCCGCCGCCTACATGGGCCGCTACATCGCCAAGAACGTCGTGGCCGCCGGTCTGGCCAAGATCTGCGAGGTGCAGATTGCCTACAGCATCGGCGTGGCCGCTCCGGTCAGCGTGCTGGTCACTTCCCAGCACACCAGCGAGTATGCCGACAGCGTGCTCACCGACGCCGTGCGCCAGGTCTTTGACCTGAGGCCCTACCACATCACGAAGCGCCTCGACCTGAAGCGCCCCATCTACAAGAAGACATCCTGCTACGGACACTTCGGCCGCGAGCTTCCCGAGTTCACCTGGGAGAAGGCGGACGCGGTTGCCGATCTGCTGACGGCTGTCCAGAAGCACTAGACATATCAGGGCAAGGGCCGGCGCTCCCTCGAAGGAGCCCGGCCCTTCTGACTTTTTGAGACAGGAGGAGTGAGATATGGCCGTTTCCTTCAGCCTCACTGACGAGGAGCAGAAATGCCTCGGCGCGCTGGCCGTCGGGGCCATTGACGACGCGCTTGCCGGACGCCCGCTTGCGGCGCCGCGCGCGGAGACGGTTCCCGCATCCATGCACCGTCAGCTGGGCTGCTTTGTGACGCTGACCATTCACGGCCGGCTGCGCGGCTGCATAGGCCTCATTCAGGCGGATACGCCGCTCTATGACAATGTCTGGCGCATGGCCCTTTCCGCCGCGTTCAGGGACCCGCGCTTCCGCCAGCTCTCGGCGGCCGAATGGCCGCTGACGGACGTGGAGATCAACGTGCTCGACAGCCTCTCCCCCTGCCCGAATCCGGATGACATCGTCATAGGCCGGCACGGCCTGGTGCTGCGGCACCGTGGCCGCACGGGCGTCTTTCTGCCCTCCGTGCCCGTGGAGCAGGGCTGGACTCTTCCACAGTACCTGACCCATCTGTGCGCCAAGGCCGGCCTGCCCGACGGCTCCTGGAAGGAGCCCGGCTCGCAGCTGCTCTGGTACGAATCCTTTGCCTTCAATGTGAAGCGCGGACAGGCAGACTGATCTGCCCGGCCGGCACAGAAACTTCGAACGAAATGCAAGCCCTCATCCCGAGGGCTTTTTTCATGCCCGCTCTCCGGGACCGGCGATCTCGCTCTTGAGAAAGTCCAGAAAGACTTCGGCCGGTCTGGAGAATATCTGATACTTTTTCCAGGCCACATGCAGGCCCACCTCTATTTTCGGCTCGAGCGGCCTGAAACACAGCGGACTGCCTTCGGATATTCTGATGATTCTGTCCAGACACAGCGCGGAACCAACCCCCTCCTCCACCATGAGGGATGCGTTGTAAAGCAGATTGTAGCTGCCGACGATCTGCAGCTCTCCGGCCCTTCCCCCCATCCAGCCGGAAATCTCGTTGCCGACCATGGACTGGCGCGAGACCAGAAGCGGCAGGCCGAGCAGATCCTCCGGGCGGACGGAGTCGCGGGCGGCGAGAGGACAGTCGCGGCGCATCAGCACGCCCCAGGCATCTCTGAGACCAAGCCGCAGAAAATCAAAGCGCGAGAGATCCACGGGATCCACAAAGACGGCAAAATCGACAAGCCCCCTGTCAATGCGCTCCATGACGTCTTCGGCATTGCCGCTGAACATGTGGAAGACCACATGCGGATGCACGCTCCGCATCCGGCAGGCGGCGCGGGCGACAAGGCGCATGGCCTCGGTTTCGCCGCCGCCGATGTAGATGTCGCCGGCAAGCTCTTCCGCCGGCGCGCTGAAGGCCGAGGTTGTCTTGTCCACCAGCGCGATGATTTCCTGGGCTCGCTTGCGCAGGAACATGCCCTCCTCGGTCAGGCTTATCTTGCGCTTGCCGCGGACGAAAAGCGTCTTCCCCAGTTCCTCCTCCAGCTCCATCATCTGGCGCGACAGCGTTGGCTGCGTGACGTGCACGGCCTCCGCGGCGCCGGAAATGGTCTCCTCCTGCACCACGGCCAGAAAATAGCGCAGCACTCTCAGTTCCATGGCCTGTACCTCCAGTCCGAACGGCAAATCGGGACGGCGCAACAAATATCATGCTTTGAAAGCATGGTAAAGTATTCAATATAAGTATTTGCTATTTTTAAATTCTGCCGGCTATAAGGGCGTCACGGAAGGAATGGATGCGGACCCATCCGCCCCCTTCCGTGACAGCAATATTCCGCAGTCACCCCGCCCTTGAAACCAGTTCCTCCCGGCGTCTCCGGAGACGGAGACCGCCCCCATCCTCCGGCGCATCCCGCATTCAGCGGGGGCATGCCGGGCAGGTGGCGGAACAGCCTCCAGGCGGAAGCATTGCGGCAGCCGGTTTCGAACGGTCTGCCGCGGACAGATACAGAAAGGAGAATAGCATGGAAAGCCAGATGCTGAAGGGAAAAGTCGCCATCATCACCGGAGCCAGCTACGGCATGGGCAGAACCATGGCCGAGCTCTTTGCCGAAGAGGGCGCTTCCGTCGTGCTCACCGCCCGCGGCAGGGAAAAGCTTGACGCCGTGGTCGACGGCATCAACGAGAAGGGCGGCAGGGCCATCGGAGTGGTCGCCGATGTCTGCTCCACCGAGGACACGCAGAAGGTCTTTGCCGAGGCGCTCGGGGCTTTCGGCGATGTTGACATCCTGATCAACAATGCCGGCATCGGCGAGCAGAAGATTATCGACGAGACCGACGACGAGTGGATGCTCTATGTCATGAACACCAATCTCGGCGGTCCCATGCGCTACATCCGCGAGGCTCTCAAGATCTTCCTGCCCAAGAACGACGGCGTCATCATCAACGTCTCCTCGGTCAACGGCATCCGCCCCTTCTGCGGCGCAACCTACACCTCCACCAAGGGCGCCCTGAACACGCTGACCAGAAACGTGGCCATGCGTCTGGTCGACACCAACATCCGCTGCAACGCGGTTGCGCCCGGCGCCACCAAGACGCCCGCGCATCTTGCCAACAAGAAGGGCGAGCAGCCCGGCGGCGCCAAGATGCTGGAATACAGCGGCCACTTTGTCTATTTCCCCGGCCCCGAATGCGAATGCATCGATCAGGCCTACGCCTGTCTGTACCTTGCCAGCAAGATGGGCCGCGCCGTCCGCGGCCAGGTGCTTCAGGTCTGCAACGGCGCCTTCCTTTAGAATGCCGGTCGGCAGGGAGCGGTCCAGAAACAGCCGGCCGCTCCCGCCCTCAGCATGCAGTTCGGGAGAATATCAATGCAATTCTTTTCTGCCGGCCTCGTCCTCGGCGCGGCCTTTCTGCTCGCTTCCGCCGGCCCTGTCATTCCGGCTTCCGCGGCCGACGGCGGACCGGTCCCGGGGCTGGCCTATCCTGAAGGCCCGGTCAATCCTGTTCCCATTCCCCCGTCCGAACGCGGCCTCATGACCGTGACCGCGACTCCGTGGCTCAGGGTAACCAGCGAAAATCACGTGCTTGAAGGCGCCATTTTCGACAGGGAGGGACGCCTTCTGTTCTGCGATGTGACCGCCCGCAAGGTGCTTCGCGCAGGTGCGGACAAAAAGCTCGAGACGCTTGTCACAGTCCCCGACTTCGCCCCCGGCGGACTGGCCCTGCATCCGGACGGACGTCTCTTTATCGCCGCCCTGGATTTCACGAAAAGTCTCGGCATCATCTGTGCCGTGCAGCCTGACGGCTCCGGTCTGCAGACCATTCTCGGCCCGGAACGGGGCTTCATGCCCAATGATCTGGTCTTTGACAGCAAGGGCGGCTTCTATTTCACGGATTTTCAGGGCACAGCCACTCAGCCTGACGGCGGCGTCTACTATGTCTCACCGGACGGCGGAAGCGTGACTCCGGTGCTGCCGAATCTCGCCATGGCCAACGGTCTTGCCCTGAGCCCGGACGGAAAGACCCTCTGGGTCACGGAATTCGGGCGCGGCCTGCTGCACAGAACAGACCTGGCCGATGCGACCACAATCGCCGCCATAGGCTCCATCGTTCCCTACCGGTTCACAGGCACGGCCCCCGACTCCATGCGCATGGATGCCGACGGCAATGTCTATGTGGCCGTGTACGGCCAGGGACGCATCATGGCCTTCAACAGAAGCGGTCTTCCGACAGGCCAGATCCTGCTTCCCGGACGGGAAAAGGGGGAAAATCTCGTTAGCACGAGCCTGGCCATCAGACCCGGGTCGAGAGAGCTGTATGCCGTCACCGCCACCGAGGGGAAGCCGGCCGGCTCCATGATATTCTCGTCTGCCGCCTTCGCGGCCGGACTTCCACCGGCCGGACAGCGGTAAGGCTGCGCGTAAGACTGCCCCGCGGGACAGGCAGGCGGGTCATGTCCCGCCTGTTCGCGTCCTTGCGAAGCACCCGACAGCCGGCATGGCGGAGGCCCCTGCAAGGGCATGCATGCCGTCAGCACGGCATGGAAAACGAAGGGTGTTTACGGTATGCTTCCGCATCTTTACCACAGCAAACCGAGGTGCCTCATGCTTCTGTTCAGACATTTCGCCTCCGCTCTTGCCCTGACGCTGCTCCTGACCTGCCCTGCTCCGACACTGGCCGCAGACCAGCCCCTGCCGACTCCGGACACGGTAAGCCCCGAACTCCAGGCGCTGATTGCCGCACCGCCCTCCCCCATCTGGAACGCTCATCCGGCCAGTGCCGACGAGTGGAAAAAACTCGTCGGCGCCGTTGCCGATGCCTCGCTCAAGATGCTGCCCGGTCTGCGCGAAAAGCTCGGCGTCACCCTGACGAAGGGCGAGCTCGGCGGCGTGCCGGTCTTCTATCTCACTCCGGCCGGCATGCCCGCTGAGCGCTGCGACAGGCTGCTCATCAACCTGCACGGCGGAGGCTACGTGCTCAATCCGGGAGAGTCCGGCACGCTCGAGGCGACCCTCATGGCTGGTCTCGGCGGATACAGGGTGGTGTATGTGGACTACCGCATGGCTCCCGACCACCCCTACCCCGCGGCCATTGACGACGCCCTTGCCGTCTACCGAGAGCTGCTGAAGACGGTTCCGGCGGAAAAAATCGGTGTCTTCGGCACCTCCACAGGCGGCGCCATGACACTCATTCTGCCCCTTTCCGCCAGAACGGCGGGCCTGCCCATGCCGGCCGCGCTCGGAGCCGGCACGCCCTGGTCGGATCTGACCAGGACAGGCGACACCTACTTCACCAATGAAGGCAGGGACAACATGCTCGTGACCTACGACGGCTGGCTTGGCGACGCTGCCAGAATCTACGCCGCCGGGCACGACATGAAGGACCCCATGCTCTCGCCCGTCTACGGCGATCTGAGCGGATTCCCGCCCACCATGCTCACCTCCGGCACGCGCGATCTCTTTCTTAGCAACACCGTGCGCGTGCACCTGAAGCTGCGCGAGGCCGGTGTGCCCGCCGACCTCATTGTCTTCGAGGGCATGTCCCATGCCCAGTACCACATTCTTCCCGATGCACCGGAAACAAAGCTGCATTTCACCGAACTTGCCCGCTTCTTTGACCGGTACATGCAGGCGGCAGGCAAATAACCGCAGACAGATCCGGTCCGGCGCCGTGCCGGACCGGGCTCTGCCGGCACACATTCAATTCAGGTAATCCACCCATGAAATCCGTTCTGATACTTTCCTCCAGCCCCCGCAGGGACGGAAATTCCGACATTCTGGCCGACGCCTTCGCCGAAGGGGCGAGAGAAGCCGGCCACAGGGTTGAAAAAATCAGCCTGCGGGACAAAACCATCAACTTCTGCCGGGGCTGCCTGTCCTGTCAGAAGACCCTGCGCTGCGTCATCAGGGACGACGCGAACGACATAGCGCAGCAGATGAAGGACGCCGATGTCCTTGTCTTCGCCACCCCCATCTACTACTACGGGCTGAGCGGGCAGCTGAAGACCATGCTTGACCGGGCCAATCCGCTCTATCCCGCGGAATACGCCTTCAGGGACATCTATCTGCTGGCTGCGGCCGCTGAAGCGGAGGAAAGCGCCGTGGACGGTGCCGTCACCGGCATTGAGGGATGGATTGCGTGTTTCCCGAAATCGAGCCTCAAGGGAGTGGTCCGGGGCGTCGGCGCCACCGCTCCCGGCGACATACGGAGCAATGCGGCTGTCATCGACAGGGCCCGCTCCATGGGCAGAAGCTGCTAGCCCGGCGGCAGCGGCCCGCACGACACTGCAAAACCACCCCTTCGGAATCACACACTGAAAAAGGTCCCCTCATCTGCTGGCAGATGAGGGGACCTGTCGTGTTCCGGAAAGCCGGAGGCTTTCGCCGGAGCAAAACTAGAACGAGTAGACGAAGGTCACGTGGGCCTTCCAGGCATCCTTGCTGTCAAAGCCCGTCTGACGGGTGCCGGCCTTCTTCCAGGTATCCTGATCAATAAAGTTGACCAGGTAGCCGAGCTCAAGATTGACCGCGAAGTTCTCGTACATCTGGTACTCGTTGACCAGACCGAATTCCAGAATGGCGTCGTTCGTGGTCAGATAGAGTTCCGGATCGGCGGAATCGTCATAGTCGGAATAGGAGGCCCAGGCATAGGCGGTCTGGGCGTACTTGGCCATGGACGGAGAGTTGGTGCCGCCCCAGTAGGCCACGCGGAAGGTGTGGGTCAGATTCTCGACAAAGCTCATGTCGCTGACCCTGAGGCCGATGCCCCAGGTGCCGGAGTAGCCGAGGTTGCGGTCGAAGTAGGTGCTGTCTGAAGCCCAGGCGTAGCCGCCGTCGCCCATGAAGGTGGAGAAGGAGCCGGCGGGAGAGACGGAGGGCATGCGCTCGGAGCCGTTCTTCGGATTGTCGTCGTCACCGGAGGCGTACCAGCCGTAGATGCCCGGAGTGCCCCAGTCCATCTTGTACTCGACCAGCGCCTTGGCCAGCCAGCCCTCGCGGCGGGTGTCCCAACGCTTGCTGCTGGTTTCGAGCGTGCCCCTGCCGACGCTCTCGACATAGCCGTAGTTGAAGTCGAACTCGATGTTGACGGGGTCAAGCAGGCTGACCTTCACCGGCAGGCCGGCCCAGAAGGCGCTGGTGTAGGCCTTGCTGTTGCGTTCGTAGTTGTCTTGGCCGCCGCCGAAGCGGTAGCCGAAGTCGCTGTACAGGAAGGTCGAATAGTAGTGACCGGCGCTGCCGTTGACCGACTTGAGAGCGTTCTGGCCGACAATGCCGTACATGACCCAGGGCGTCAGTTCCAGTCCGTCGAAGGTCATGGGCACGGACAGGAAGATGAGGTCCAGGTTGTCCAGGTAGTTACTCTTGTCGTTGCTCGTGCTGGAGCCGGTCCAGTCGCCCTCGGCGTAGTTGTCGTTCACCGGACGGGCCCAGAACATGGTCAGGCCGATGTTCTCGTTGAACTTGTAGTTCACGGTCACGGCAGCCATGTCGTCATCGAAGATGGCGGAGCCGCCGGCGGCATTGGGCATGCTGATGGCCTGAATGCCCATGCGCAGCTTGAGGTCGGTGTCCGGAACGGCCCAGTCGATGTAGGCGTTCTTCACCTTGACGCAGGTGTCGTCCGCGCCCAGGGCGCCGCTGTTTTTGGCCTGGCCCCAGCGGGTGTTGCCCATTTCGAACCAGACCGTGCCGGACAGGTTCTCGCTGGCGACAGCCTCCAGTTTCACGCGGACACGCTGCTGGGCGGAGAACTTGTCGGCGCTGCTGGCCTTTTTCGAGACACCGCTGTCACGGGTCTTGTTGACAAGCGAGGCGTCGCCGACGCCGAAGCCCATGATCCACTGGCCGGACACCTTGAAGTCCACGGCCTGGGCGCCGGCAGCGGCGCCGCACACCATTGCCGCTGTCAGCAAAAGTGTCATGATTTTTTTCATACTGCTTACCTCCCAAGTTGGCTAGGAAATACTCGCACTGAGGTGCGATAATCGGGCACATGAAACCCTGATTTTAATTGCAAAAAACATGCCGCTTGGGGGCAGCATTCTGTCGGACCGCATCTGCAGGCTAGGTTTTCGTCATCTGAACAGTGTAATACTTGAACTGATCGCTGAAATAGCCAAGAACACTGTGCACGGCGGATTCGACGCTCGCCACATCTCCGTAGATGAGCAGCGAGCCGCTGACCCTGTCCAGAAAGCCTATCTCGACAGAACCGGACTTGGTCGCGATGTCCGCGGCGATGATGACGCCTTCGCTCGGCGTGATGGTGAGGATGCCGATCGCGTCGCCTATGCTCTCATCCAGTCCCAGATTTCGGTAAAGGCTGCGCTGAGGACTCGCAATGACATGCGCCAGGGTAATCTGCTTGCCCGGCACATATTCCTGAATGATACGCTGCTTTTCCGTCGCCGTTTCCATTGCCGCCCTCCAGCCTTCGGGCGCGGCTTCCGTCCGGGAGCCGCGCCGCCATCCGCACTTAAATCATCTGTTCCTTGAGATCGTCGCACGGAGAAGGAATGACGACCTGGCTCAGGACCGGAGCCGTTCTGTTGGCCTCGGCCACGCCGGCATCCACAGACGCCTGCACGGAGCTGACCTCGCCGGTCATGGTCACAAAGGCCTTGCCGCCGAGACCGGCCGCAAAGCGGATCTCCAGCAGGCTGACCTGACCGGCCTTGGCGGCGGCATCGGCCGCCAGAATGCACGAGGCGGACGTGTAGGTCTCGATGACGCCAAGCGCGTTGATGCGGGTCGCGGGCGCCGTGCCGTTCAGCGCGGGAATGACGCTCTCATGGACATTGGGGATGACAAACCAGTCAACCACAAGGGGGCCGCCGATGGAGCGGCCTTTCTCCACGGAGCTTTTCACGGCTCCGGTATCGCCGCAGACAATGACAAGGTAGCGTCCCGGACAGGTGGGACGGGACAGCACAAGACGGACTTCCGCGGCTTTGACCATCTCATCGGCAGTATGGATTCCGACGGCAATGCTGTTCAGCTCGACGCAGCCAATAGTACGTAAATTCATGACAATCACCTTATATTAGCAAGCCCTGATGGTCACAAAGCCATCAGCCACGGATTCCACAACACCGCCGATGCTGGCGTGGACGCGGGCGCCCATGGCACCCTCGGGAATTTCGCCGAGTAGCGCTCCGGCCTCGACCCTGCTGCCCTCGGTCACCACGCAGCTGGCCGGCGCGCCGATATGCTGGCGCAGGGAGATGCGGACCACGGAGGGAGTGAATTCGCCGATCCAGCCGGGATGCACATCATAGCGGGTCAGATCAAGGCGCTGAATCAGACGGGCGGTGGGCACGCGGCGGATTTCCCGGAAGGGACTGGTTTCCAGCGGCCTTCCGGTCGCCTGCCAGCGCACGCCCTGCTTCATGAGCTCCTTCTTCAGCTGGGCGTTCACCTCGCGGGGCGAGAGCATCATGGGACACGCGAACTTTTCGCATATGCCGCACTCGGAACACAGGAGAGCCTCTTTGGCCATGGGATTGCTGGCAAGATCGCTGCCGCCCATGATGCGCATGAGCTTGTGCGGATGCAGGCTGTGTCCGAGCAGATGACGCGGGCACAGTTCCGTGCACATGGAGCACTGACAGCAGATGCTGTTGGTGATGCGCCTGACCTGAGCCGGGTCCATGACCTTGCGCTTCACCACATTGTGATCGGGCGGAAGAACCAGCAGACCGCTTGTCGTCTTGGTCACATACGCAGGCTTGTCGGCGGGCAGCACGCGGCCCATCATGGGGCCGCCGTCCACAACGCGGTAGCTGCCGATCGTCGTTCCGCCGGCCCATTCGAACAGGTCGGCCACCGGCGTGCCCACAGGCACGCGCACCACGCCGGGCTTGCTGATTTCGCCGCCCAGAGTGACGTAGCGGTGGGTGACGGGCCTGTCTTCCATGGCCCGGGCCACATTGAACAGCGTCTCCACATTGCTCACGACGGCGCCGACCTGCAGGGGCAGGCCGCGCTCGGGAACAGTGCGTCCGAGCACCTCGTGCACAAGAACCTGCTCGTCGCCGGCCGGATAGAAGTCCGGAAGTTCGAACGCCTCAAGCGTGCCGGAGGCGTCATTCGCCACGGCCGCGCGCACGCTCTGCATCGCCTTGGCATGCTTGCCTTTCAGGCAGATGATGCCCTTCTTCGCGGAGACGCTTTCCATGACGGCCCGCAGACCGCGGATCATGGTCTCTATCTCCGTTTCCATGAGATAGGGGTCGCTCATCAGCAGCGGCTCGCAGGACGCTCCATTCACCAGCACCGTGTCAACGGTGGCGTCCGCCTTCACATGCGTCGGCAGACCGGCACCGCCGGCACCCACGACACCGGCTGCGCGAATTTTGTCTATGATATGATTTCCCATTGCATTGCCTTTCAAAAAGCATCCGTCACAATACCGCTCGAATGCAGCAATTGTTCTGGTTGATGGACAGGCTGGACAGGCGCCAGGCTGAAGCCGGCGGGTGTTCCGCCCTTTTCCGGCCGGGAGTCCCTCTCACCGTCCGAATAAAACATGCAGGACCTGTTCGAAACAGCGCTCCCCCACTCCGGGCAGAAAATCTCCCCGGAAGCGGGGCCCTATTCGGGAAGCCTGGGCAGAATGAGCTCCACCTCGTCGTGCGGACGGGGAATGACATGAACGCTGACGAGCTCGCCCACCTGGGCGGCAGCGGCGCCGCCGGCATCGGTGGCGGCCTTGACGGCACCCACGTCACCGCGGACCATGACTGTCACAAGACCGCCGCCCACCTGCACGCGGCCGACAAGCGTGACATTGGCGGCCTTGACCATGGCATCGGCGGCTTCGATGGCGCCGACCAGGCCGCGGGTTTCAATCATGCCAAGAGCATTCAGCATCTGCTTTCTCCTTGAGGGGATGAACTGTTGAATTCTGGAACAGTGTCAGAAACTAGATATTGTTTCTGATCGCCTGCAGCGCCTTCAGGCTTGCCTCATGCAGTTTGTCCCGGTCCCTGACCTGGCAGTTCGATTCAATCATGCCCGCCAGCTCTCCAAGCAGATCTTCCAGAGAGTTCACTCTGGCAAGATCGGCGATTTCCATGGCGCCTCCGTGAGCCTGAGCGGCGCGGCAGCTCTTGTTCGGGCAGGCGGCTTCGGCTTCGGGGCAGGGGCTTCCGGCGCAGCAGGAGCCGGCGGGCGGCTCGCCGTACTGAAGGCGGATGCCGCGGCGGACAAGCTCGTCCTTGGCGCCGGCAGTGAGGATCATGCCGCTCCTCTGATAGAAGGAGCCGCATTTGCTGCAGATGAATTCGTCCAGGTTGTCGACGCAAACCAGTGTCTTTTTCATTGGATTACCTCAAACCATTGATCAGCGCCCGGGCCACGGCCGGGTCCGGCGCCGGAATGACGACCAGGTCCAGCAGATGCCCGCCCAGGCTCTCGCGCGCGGCGTCCGAGGCCTCGCGGACAGCCGCCACGTCGCCGGTGAGAACAAAGTACGATTTCCCGTTGATGCCCTGGCCGGCCACAAAGCGCGCAATCTGCACGTCGGAGCGCTTGACCGCCCTGTCCGCGGCCACAACTCCGGAAGAGACGTTCCGGCATTCAACCACCGCGACAGCTGTTCCCAAAATCTGCGCGGGCGCTCGCTTCAGGGCGGCCATGACCAGCGGAGAGATGTGGGAAATGACGAAACTGCCGGCCAGAGGACGTCCGGATTCCGAGGCGGAACTGACGGCGGCCTCGACGGCCGCGCGGTCGCCGGACACGAAGATGAGGAATCGTCCGGAGCAGATGGTCCCGGCCCGAATCAGTTCCACCTGACCCGCCTTGACCATACCGTCTGCCAGCTCCGCGCCCGCGGCTATGCCGCGGCTTTCGACAACTCCCAGTGTGTCCATGATTTCCCCTTAATCGGCCTTCGGTTCGTCCAGAATGCCCACAATGGCCGCATCCACCGGCGTGGTGGAGTCGGCAACCGCCTGCCTGGCCGAACTGCCCGTGACCACGAGCACGCGCTCGCCTATGCCGGCACCCACGCGGTCGACGGCCACAAAGCTTTCGCGCCTGTCCGGATTCACCATGTCTTCAAGCTGAACAACCATCAGTTTCAGCCCCATGAGGGCGTCTTCCTTCTTGGTGGCCCAGACATTTCCTATAACAACACCGATCAACACAGGCCTATCCTCACAGTATCCTGCTGATTGTTATGCCATCCAGCTGCGCCTGATCCGCTGCCAGCGGCGTGACAAGAGCCGTCTTCAGCACCTGCAGCTCCGGCACGCCGGCACTGACAGCCTGACGGACATGCTCTGCCGTGATGACGGACTCCCAGACGCGGATATGGCCGGTGCAGGGTCTGACAAAGGGAACGAGACCGAATTCCGCAAGCTCTCCGGCCTGTCTGGCGTATAGGCGGTACAGGGCGCCGCTGGCCGTATTTTCATAGGCGCGGTACTCGTATTCGAGGACCTCGATGCGCTGCCCCTGAAGCAGAAGCTCCAGCACCTCCGAAGCGGCAGGGGAGGAAGCCCTGCCCGAAGCCAGATCGGCCATGTCGCGGCAGGAAAGGAACGGCAGAATGCGCCGTTCGGCCCCGTCCCTGCAGGGAGCGATTTCTGTTCCCAGAGCCTGACTGACGGCAGCCGCGGCCTTCTCGTCGCAGCCGCCGACAACATGGACGCAGGGCTTCGCAATGTCCTGGTGCAGCTGGCCAAGCACGGCGCTCACAACGGCCTGCACCAGCGCGGGCACGTCAAGTCCGCCCTTCCCGCTGTCCGGGGCCTGTGCCGCAGGATTGGAAAGAGTTTCAGGCGCCGGATTTTCCAGCACCGGCCTTATGGCTTGCTCATCCATGAAACATGACTCCAGATACTATGAACCGCACGCTTCCGCGGCAGGCCAGAAGCCCGGGAAAGCGCCGCAAACAGCCGATGGCGGCGCCATGGCGCCTTCATCGAGCCCCGCCTAGCCGCCGATCTTCGGCAGAATCATCTCCACCTCGCCGTGCGGACGGGGGATGACATGGACGCTGATGAGTTCGCCCACGCGCTCGGCAGCGGCGGCGCCGGCATCGGTGGCGGCCTTCACGGCGCCCACGTCGCCGCGGACCATGACGGTCACCAGACCGCCGCCCACCTGCACGCGGCCGATGAGAGTGACATTGGCGGCCTTGACCATGGCATCGGCGGCCTCGACGGCACCGACCAGACCGCGGGTTTCAATCATGCCCAGAGCGTTGGAAGAGGTGGACATGGCTCTTCTCCTTGGAGAATCTTCTCCTGGCAGCCCCGCTCCGCGGGAACACGGAAGCATCCGCGCGCGGACCGGGAACTGTTTCCCGGCGGCAGCAGCCGTGACAGCCTGCCGCCGCAATCTTCAGCTGAAACCGGACCGGCGCCTAGCCGCCGATCTTCGGCAGAATCATCTCCACCTCGCTGTGCGGACGGGGGATGACATGGACGCTGATGAGTTCGCCCACGCGCTCGGCAGCGGCGGCGCCGGCATCGGTGGCGGCCTTCACGGCGCCCACGTCGCCGCGGACCA
>JAUNSE010000416.1 GCA_030539415.1 Desulfovibrionaceae bacterium | reverse complement strand
GGTCTCCGGAGTGTCCGGAGCCATTGTCTGGGCCAGATCCTGGCTGGTGCTGTCTGTTTTGTTTTCCATAAGATTTCCTTGCCTTTACCGCCGGAGGTCAGCGCCCACAAGGAAATGGGCGGCCTGCCGGGGCCTGAGGGAGAGAGCTTGCGGGGAGGGCACCGTGGTGCCCGAAGACGCCTGAGGAGTCAGGCAGGTGACCGGGGCCCCGCCCGCGGCCGCAGCGATGGCTGCGCCGGGACTGGCCGGCCGGTCGGAAAAATTGGCGGCCGTGATGAAGAGTCCGCCCCTTGCCGGGGCCGAGACGACGACAAGCAGGCCCTTTGCCGGCTGCTCCACCCTGACAAGGCGGCCGCCGGCAAGGTCGAGCCGCGCTCTGGCCTGAAGGGCCGGGGCGCGCGCTGCGGCAGCGCCCCTGTCCCGTCCGCTCTTCGGAACGATGCCCGAAGCGTGTCCGGCATAGAGGCCGGCATCGAGCAGGGCGAGGCCGGGCAGGCCGCAGGGCAGGGCCAGGGCCAGATGCGCGAGACGGGCCCGCGCGTCGGCCAGACTGTCCGCCGCGCCCGCGTCCGGCCGCGTCCCCCCTGCGGGGGCGGGCGGAAGCTCCGGCAGCCCGGCGGGCGAGGCGAAGGCCATGCTCGCGAGGGGCAGGCCCGAGGCCTGCAGGCCTCTGAGCCAGGCCGCCAGAGGGGCGGCGTCGCCCGAGGCCAGGGCCCGGGCCGCGAGGGCGGCGAGATCGCCGGCCTCGAAGAAGTCGGCCGCCTCCGGGTCGGCACCCATGAGCGCCAGGGCATGGGCGCCCAGGGCGAGGCTCCAGCCGCCGCAGCGGCGCACCTGCTGGCCGAGATCGGCCAGGGCCAGGGGAGCCGGCGTCAGGGCGGCGGCCTTGCTGCGCGCGGAACCGGCCGCTGGGCCGGCAGCCGCGTCGAGGCCGGCCAGCGCGTCCGGACGGATGGCGGCCAGGGCCTGGCGGCGCAGGCCGGTCACGCTGATGACGGAGCCCGCGAGCAGGCCGCGGGCGGCCTGGCCGGGGTCCTGCCAGCAGAGAACCGGCTGCCAGGGAGAGGAGAAGAAACGGTAGACAAGGCGGCGCGTCTGCCCGTCGACGCCGAGCACGGGGCCTGTGGCGGCCCAGCCCGTGCGGACCCGACCCTGAGGGGACATGTCCTGGCGCAGGGGGCCGGGCAGGACGCGGGCTTCCGCGAGGGCGGCCGCGGCTTCGGCGGAAAGCTCCAGGCAGTCCCAGGGACGGGAGGCGGCCGGGAGCAGGGACCAGCATGCGGCGGGCACCTCGGCCATGGCGTAGAGGCCGCGGTGGCGCTCGGAGCCTCTGGCCTGCAGCATGAAGTCGGGCCCGAGGCCGGTGGCGGCGGGCGCCGTTTCCATGCCGGACTGCAGGCCGGCGGCCTGCAGGGCCTTCGCCAGCTCCTCCAGGCCCTCCTCGCCGCCCGCGGAGCGGGGCAGGTTCAGCGAGGCCTGGCGGAAGGCGGCGGGCGCCTGGTCCGGAACCCAGGCTGCGTCCGACTCGCAGGCGTCGAGCAGGAGCACGCCATTGATGCCGCCGGCGGCAAGCTCTCCGGCCGAAGCGGCCAGGGCGGCCAGTCCGGGACGGGGCAGGGCGGGCACGTCCGCGACGAGCCAGGTCGGCGCGGCCTGCCGCAGAAGGGCCCTGTCCTGCCAGGCGGCGGTGTGCCGCCACACAAGGCGCGAGCCCGAGACCTTCGCCTGCGCCTCGCGCGCCTGGAAGAGCATGGACTGTTTGTACAGCCACTGCTCGTAGACGGGGCTGACCCGTCCGCCCTCCTCGGCCATGTCCCTTGCGGGACTGACCAGCAGGGCCTGCGCGTCCGGGGCGGGGCGCCCCGAACAGGCGGCAAGGGGCAGGGCGGAAGCAAGGCACAGGGCCGCGCAGAGCAGTCCCGCGCCCTTCCTCCGCCCGAAGGAGCTATTCGGCATCGTCCCCGCTGCCGGAGGCGGCGGGAGCGGCGGGCGATTTGACGGGACGGGCCTCGGAGGCCGGGGCTTCGCCCTTTTCCAGGGCCTTGGCTTCGGCCCAGAGGGCGTCCATCTCGGCCAGGGTCATCTCGGCCAGCGGCTTGCCGGCCTTTGCCGCTCCCTCCTCGATGTGGCGGAAGCGGGAGAGGAAGCGCTCGTTGGCGGCATCGAGCTCGGCATTGGCCTTGAGGCCGTGCCTGCGCCCGAGCTCCACCACGGTGAAGAGCAGATCGCCCAGCTCGTGCTGCACGCCGGCTGCGTCCTGGCGGGACACGGCGTCCATGTACTCGAGCCATTCGGTCTCGACCTGCTGCTCCACGTCTTCGGTGGATTCCCAGGTGAAATTGTGGCGGGCGGCCTTGGAATGGATGCGGTAGGCCCTGGCCAGAGGCTCCAGCGAGCGGGGGAGGGAGTCGAAGACGCCGGTGGGCTTTCCCTCGCTTTTGTGCTCCTCCTGCTTCAGGCGCTCCCAGGCCTTGAGCTGCTCGTCGAGATTGGCGAAGGTCTCGCCGGCAAAGACATGGGGATGACGGTGAATCATCTTGGC
>JAUNSE010000415.1 GCA_030539415.1 Desulfovibrionaceae bacterium | reverse complement strand
CGGGGGCGCCCGCCGTGCGCAGGGCCCCTCCACGCGGAACTTCTATTCTTCAGTCAACATACACCCCAACATATATACCGGCGCGGCACAGGCGCCGGACGGAACCAGAACATGACCCAGACATCGAAAAGAAGCGGCGGAAGAGAGACCGCGACCCAGACCGAATGCCGGCATCTGTTCATGATGCTCGACGCCCTGTTCTCGCCCAGGGAGGACGACAGCTCGCGGCTCTTCCAGAGTCTGCGCGAGCTGCAGGCCCTGCCCCGCGAGCTCTACGGCAGCTCCATGGTGGAGAGCTTCCGCCGCCAGGTCGGCAGGAAGCTCAAGGGCTCCTACGGCGGCTCGAGCAACGCCTCCATGGACTGCCGGCTGCGCTTCGACCTCTGCTGCCAGGCCGTGAACGACGTCCAGCTCACCCTGCTTCTCGGCCGGCTGACCACGGACAGGGACTTTCTGGCCACGCCCATGGGCTGCGCCATGGCCCAGGTGGTGGCGCTCTTCCGCAACAGCGAGGCCGTCTTCCGGGAGCTGCAGCAGGTCGAGCCCGTGTCCGCCTTCGCGAGCTACGCCCGCATGGCCTTCGTGCGCTGCTGCTGGTTCACCCAGGAATGGTTCCACTCCCGCTCGCAGTATCTGCAGGCCGTCCTTCTGGGCGACATGGTCCGCTCCTTCGGCACCGAGGGCGCCGTGCACCCCGTGCTTGTGCGCGCGCTCGACGACTTCGCCCGCGGCCGCATCCAGATTCTGGGCGCGACCGCCGACATGCTGGCCCTGGCGGCCTTCTGGCAGGGCGCTCCGGCCAGGGCTCTCGCCCTGACCGAAAAGCCCGCTCACGACCTCGTCGGCGAGGGGCCGAGACGCATGGCCAGGGCCCTTGTGAGCGTCTTCCGCGGCGAGACCGGGCAGGCCCTCGAGGACTGCCGCGAGGCCGTGAAGGCGCTGAAAAAGCAGATGCGCGTGCGCGGCCAGCTGACCATCGGCCAGGCCCCGGGCCTTGTCCTCAACCTGGTGCGCTTTCTGAGCGGCGAGGAGGCGGAGCTCAAGGAAATGCGCCGCGTGCTGCCCAAACTGACCCAGCCCGCCCTCAATTCCGGCGACGCGAGCATCTTCGGCATCCCCGGCTTTCACGGCCTGGCGGCCCTGGACGCCCTGCGCCAGGGCGAGGCCGAGCATGCCGGGCGCATCGTGTCCGCGGTCTTCCACCACGGCATGCGGGACGACAACTGCCTCTCGAACCTCATCTTCTATGCCGCCTGCGCGCGCATCGACACGGATCTGCCGGTCGGGGCGGCCGTGCGCGACTGGTTCCGCCGCTGCGAGGGCCTGCCGCTGCTGCAGCGCGCCTTCGCGGACATCCTGGCCGAGATCCCCGAGGAGGGCGGCGCCGGCAAATGGGGCAGGGCCGGCGCGAATCAGGAGCCGAAGCTCAATGTCATGCAGATGGTCGAGCGCATGGAGGACTGGCAGCGCAGCCTCTACGCCCTGGAGACCCTGGCCAACGAGTCCGGCGACGCGAAGAAGGAGAAGCGCCTGGTCTGGGTGCTGGATCCGGACAACGACGATGTCGAGGTGCTGCAGCAGACCCTGGGCCAGCACGGCTGGAGCAAGGGGCGCGCCCTCTCCCTGAAGAATCTGGACGAGCGGGCCGCGGGCCTGAACTGGCTCTCCGAGGACGAGCGGCGCATCATCTCCTACATCGAGGCCGGCGACTGGTGGAACGCGCAGAGCGTGCTGCGCCTCTCCGCCTGCTGCGACGCCCTGGAGGGGAGGGATCTGCTCTTCATGCGCGCGAGGGACGGCTCGGGGGCCCTGGTGCCGGTGACCCTGAAGCGCGGCAGGCTGGAATTCCGCCTGGAGGAGACCGGGAAGGGCAGCTACGTGCTGAGCTTCGGCGCCATCGACACCGAGTTCGGCGCGCGGGCCGGCTACCTCTTCACCTGCGAGGACGGCGTCATCACCTACTACAAGTTCGACGAGCGCGAGCGCCGCGCCCTGAGCCTTGTGGGCGAGGGCCTGAAGGTGCCGGCGAGCGAGCTTCCGCGCGTCCTCAACCTGACCCGCTCCAATCTCAACATCGCCATGCGCACGGACTCGGTCAGCGCCGAGGACGTGGAGCCGGTGAACTCTCCGGTCATACAGCTCGAGCAGACGGCCAGCGGCTTTGCCGGCACCCTCGGCGTGCGCCCCTTCGGCAGGCCGGACACCATGTTCTTCCCGACCGGCGAGGGGGCCCTGGAGCCCCTGGCCTCCGTGCCCGTGGAGGGGGACGGCCCGGACGGAACCTCTCTGGGCCTTGCGCGCACCCTGCGCGTGCGCCGCGACTTCGCGGCCGAGAACGAGGCCCTGGCCGGCCTGATGAACGACTGCCCGACGCTCGCCCAGGGCCTGGAGGACAGGCACTGGAGCACCGGCGACATAGAGGACGTGCTGGGCCTGCTCGAGGAGCTGCGCGCAAGCGCCGTGCCCAACAGCGTGGAGTGGCCGAGAGGCCACAGGCTGCGCCTGCGCGGCCGTCTGGAGGCCAAGGACGTCAAGGTGCGCATC
>JAUNSE010000012.1 GCA_030539415.1 Desulfovibrionaceae bacterium | reverse complement strand
AGACATCCGACAATCTGGGCCTGGTTCTTGCCTCGCTGATCCGCCACGCAGGGGCCGAAGGCATCCGCTTCGCCGCCTGTGTCGCGTGCTCGGTTGTTCCGGCCATGGACCAGCTCATCCGGGAAGCGGCCGCCCGCTTTGCGGGCTGCCCGACATTCTTCACCCCCGCAGACCTGCCGATTCCGCTGGAAAACCGCTATCTCAGAGCCGAGCAGGTCGGCGCCGACCGTCTGCTGGCCGCCTATGCGGCCCGCGTTCTTTATCCGCAGACAAGGTCGCTCATTGTCATCGATTTCGGCACGGCAGTGACATTTGACTGTGTGCAGGATAACGCCTATCTCGGCGGTCTCATCTTCCCCGGGCCTCAGACGGCTCTCAACGCTCTGGCCGGCGCCACGGCCAAGCTGCCCGGCGTCAGCCTGGAGTGTGACACGGACGAGCCGGCGCCGGGGAGAGACACGGTCACGAGCATACGCCACGGTGTCCTGTTCGGCTTTGCCAGCATGGTGGACGGCCTGACTGCCAGGCTTTCGGCCGGACTGGAAGGACCGTGCAGAATAATCGGCACCGGCGGCTTTGCCGCCACGCTGGCCAGACTGAGCCCGACGCTGCAGGAAGTGCGCAAGGGACTCCTTCTGCAGGGACTGGAAATGCTCTATCGCGAGCAGACCGGAAGGCAGGCGCGGAACACTATCTGACAATTCATCAGCACGACATATAATCTGTCAGCATTTCAATTTGTTACCGCCGCTGCGGGTCGCATGCCCGTACGGCGCTGGAGGTTTACAGCAATGAGCTCTATCGCATCCGTTCTTGGCCGTGAAATCCTTGATTCCCGCGGCAATCCCACTGTCGAAGTGGAAGTGACCCTGGAAAGCGGCATTTCCGCCCGCGCCGCCGTGCCTTCCGGCGCTTCCACGGGCAGCCGCGAAGCCCTCGAACTGCGCGACAAGGAAGACCGCTACGGCGGCAAGGGCGTCCGCATGGCCGTTGACCATGTCAACAACGAGATCGCCTCTGCCGTGATCGGCATGAACGCCCTCAATCAGGTCAGCCTGGACAACGCTCTCATCGATCTGGACGGCACGGAGAACAAGTCCCGTCTCGGCGCCAACGCCATGCTGGGCGTTTCCATGGCCGTCTGCCGCGCCGCCTCCCAGTATGTCGGCCAGCCCCTGTACAACTATATCGGCGGCATCAACGCGAAGCTGCTGCCCGTTCCGCTGATGAACATCCTGAACGGCGGCGCCCACGCCCCCAACAACCTGGACATCCAGGAATTCATGATCATGCCCGTCGGCGCCAGGACCTTCCATGACGCCCTGCGCATGGGTGCCGAAATCTTCCACACGCTGGGCTCCCTGCTGAAAAAGGACGGCCTGTCCGCCACCGTGGGTGACGAGGGCGGCTACGCTCCCAACCTGGCCAATCACGAGCAGGCCTTCGCCTACATCACCAGGGCCATCGAGGAGAGCGGCTACAACCCCGGCACCGAAGTGGCTCTGGCCATCGACGTGGCCTCTTCCGAATTCTACAAGGACGGCAAGTACGTCATCGCCGGCGAGGGCAAGGAATTCACCAGCCCCGAGATGGTTGAGTGGCTTGCCGAATTCACGCAGCGCTATCCGCTCATCTCCATCGAAGACGGCATGGCCGAATCCGACTGGGACGGCTGGGACATGCTGACCGGACGTCTGGGCGAAAGCGTGCAGCTGGTCGGCGACGACCTGTTCGTGACCAATCCGTCCATCCTGGACGAGGGCATTGCCCGCGGTGTCGCGAACGCCATTCTCATCAAGCTCAATCAGATCGGCACCGTGACCGAAACGATGGACGCCATCGAGCTGGCCAAGAACAACGGCTACGCCACCGTCATCTCCCATCGCTCCGGCGAGACCGAGGACAGCTTCATCGCCGACCTGGCCGTGGGCGTCAACGCAGGCCAGATCAAGACGGGCTCCCTGTGCCGCTCCGAGCGCATGGCCAAGTACAATCAGCTGCTCCGCATCGAGGAGGAGCTTGACGAAGTGGCCGAGTACTACGGTCCCGCCATGCTCGCCGGCTTCGAGGACGGCGAGGAAGAGTAGAAGGCAAGCCGCCCCTTCCTCGGGGAGGGGCGCAGTCTCAAGAGAACGGGAGGCCGGAGTGCTCCGGCCTCCTTTGCGAAGTGCCCGGCGGTCTGCGCCCGCCGGGTTTGTGCATGCTGCGGAGGTGCCATGCTGCTGATAGACGGAAAAAAGATAGCTCAGGACGTGCGGGAGGAAATCCGCATCGAAGTTGAGGAGGCCGGGGCCAGGGGGCTTCGCGCTCCCGGACTTGCGGTCATTCTTGTCGGTGAGGACCCCGCTTCCCAGGTTTATGTTCGCAACAAGGAGCGGGCCTGTCAGCAGGCCGGGATCATCTCCTTTGCGCACCGTCTGTCCGCCGGGACATCCCAGGCCGAACTCATGGATCTTATCGCCGCCCTCAATGCCGATGACAGAGTGGACGGAATACTGCTTCAGCTGCCTCTTCCCAAAGGACTGGACTCCGACAGATGCCTGCTGGCCATTGACCCGGCGAAGGACGTCGACGGCTTTCACCCCGAGAATGTGGGACGCCTTTCGACCGGCCTGCCCGGCTTCGTCTCCTGCACTCCGGCCGGATGCATCGAGCTGCTGCGCCGCTGCAATCTGCCCACCAGGGGCAGGCGGGCCGTGGTGGTCGGCCGCTCCAACATTGTGGGCAAGCCTCTGGCCAGCCTGCTCATGCGCCCGGGCGAGTACGGCGACGCCACGGTCACTGTCTGCCACTCGCGCACGCAGGACCTGGCGGCGGTCTGCCGCGAGGCGGACTTCCTCTTTGCCGCCATCGGCCGCCCCAGATTCATCACCGCGGACATGGTCAAGGAAGACGCCGTGGTGATTGATGTCGGCATCAACCGCACCGATGAAGGGCTGTGCGGTGATGTTGACTTTGCCGCCGTGAGCAGCAAGGTCAGGGCCATCACCCCCGTGCCCGGCGGCGTGGGGCCGATGACCATCGCCATGCTGCTGAAGAACACCCTGCAGTCCTGGAAGGGACGCGTGGGATGCTGACAGCCGAATCTGGAGCCGGAGCATGACGGGCTACCGCAACGCAAAGAATGTGGGCCATGTGATGATTGGGGCGGGCTGTCTCTCCCAGCTGGGGGAGGTGCTTGCCCCGCGCAGAAGCATCGGCGGGCCGGCAGTCTGGTTTTACGATCATTTTTTCAAGGGACGGGAACTGCCCGGCCAGCCGGCGGCGCGGCCGGAAGACATTACTGTCTATGTGGACACCGCCGCCGAGCCGACCACCGAGGGCGTGGATGCCTGTGCCGCCCGGGTCCGCGGAGAGCTGGACGGACGGCAGCCCTGCGCCATGCTGGCCTTCGGCGGCGGCTCCACCATGGATACATGCAAATGCGTGGCCAACCTGCTTGCCAATCCGGGCAGAGCCGAAGACTATCAGGGGTGGGAGCTGGTGCGCAATCCGGCTCCTTACAAGATAGGATGCCCCACCCTTTCCGGGACGGGCGCGGAATCCTCCCGCACTGGCGTGCTCTGCAACGAGGCCAGGAATCTCAAGCTGGGCATGAACAGCGACTACAGCATGTTCGACCAGCTGGTTCTGGATCCGGAACTGCTGGAAACTGTCCCCAGAGATCAGTACTTTTTCACCGGAATCGACACCTACATGCACTGCTTCGAGAGCCTGAGCGGCTCCTATCGCAACGTGGTGGTTGACGCGCTGGCGGAAAAGGCGCTTGAACTGTGCCGGGAGGTCTTCGGACAGGGTGACATGATGTCCCCGGAGCACCGGGAAAAGCTGATGATTGCCTCCTATCTCGGCGGCATGGCTGCCGGATTTGTCGGAGTGGTGCATCCCCTGAGCGCCGGACTTTCCATGGTCCTGCATCTGCGGCACGGCTTTGCCAACGTGTGCGCCCTGTCGGTTCTCGAGGACATCTATCCGCGCGAGCACGCGGAGGTCATGGGCATGATGAAGCGTCAGGGCGTGACGCTTCCAGGGAATCTGTGCGGAGGATGCACGGGGGAGCAGTTCGAGCAGATGTACATGGGCAGCATTGTGCATGACAAACCCCTGACCAATGCTCTGGGTCCCAATTTCCGGGAGATACTCACACCCGAGTCGGTCATCGCCCGTTTCAGGCGCATCTGAGCCCGGGAGGACCCGTCCCGTCGTCCTGCGGCCCCGAAGGCCGCCTTCACCCGTACCTGTCCCGATGGGCAGGTACTCATGTCTCAAATCCCGGACCAGTGTCCGGGCCAGTCAGGGAGCGGTCGGTTATGGAGCTGAGAATACCTTTCAGCGGACGCTCGATCCGCTATACCGAAGAGGAGATTGCCGTGGCGGCCGAGGCCATGCGCACGGCCGAGCCTCTGACCCAGGGGCGTCATCTTCGCGCCTTCGAGTCGGCCTTCGCCCGCTACCAGGGGGTGGAGGACGGAAGCTGCTTTGCCGTCTGCAACGGCACCTGCGCCCTGGAGCTCTGCGCCGCCCTGCTGCGCCTGAAGCCCGGGGATGAAGTGATCATTCCCTCGCACACATTCACCTCCTCCGCCTATCCTTTTGTGAAGCAGGGGGCCAGAATCGTCTGGTGCGACGTCGATGCTGACACGCACGTTGTCAGCGCCGAAACCGTGGCCAGGGCCATGACCGCACGCACACGGGCCGTGGTGGCCGTGCATCTGTACGGCTATGCGGCCGATGCGCGGGCCATTGCCGGGCTGTGCCGGGACAGGGGAGTCGCGCTCATCGAGGATGCCGCCCAGTCCATAGGCTCCGAGCTCTGCGGCCGTAAAACCGGAACCTTCGGGGACATGGCCATTTTCTCCTTTCATTCTCATAAAAATTTCACTACCTTGGGAGAGGGCGGCCTTGTCTGGGTGCGAGATCCCGGGCTGCGCCCCATCATGCCCATGCTGCGGCACAACGGCCACTGCGCCTGGAACTTCGACAGAGAGGACTACTGGAAGCCGGCCATGGGCAACGTGGACCTGCCCATGCTGGACGGCGAGGGACTGCAGCCGGCCAACTACTGTCTGGGCGAGGTGGAATGCGCCCTGGGATGCAGACTGCTCGACCGTCTGGACAGCATCAATGACGCCAAGCGCGCCAGAGCTCTCCGCTTTATCGACGCGCTGGCCGACTTCCCCGAACTGGAATTTCTCCGCGAACCCACGCGCCGGCACAATTATCACCTGCTGGTCGCGCGCATGACTTCCGGTCCCGAAGCCAGAGACGCGTTCATGCGCCGCATGTATGCCGAACACGGCATTCAGTGCGTGGTGCAGTACCTGCCCCTGAACCGTTATGACTACTACCGCCGTCAGGGGTTCGGGGAGGCGGACTGTCCCAATGCGGACCTCTTTTTCGACACCATGATCTCCTTCCCTTTCCAGCCCTGGATGAGCGAAGAGGATTTCGACTACATGCTGGTCAGAACACGCGAAACACTGGCCGGTCTGCGCGGCAACTGAATATCCTGGAGGCCTTATGCGAGAGCGCTGCATCATCATACCGGCCATCAAGAAGAATGCGGTCATACCGGATCAGCTGGTCAAGCGGCTGGCCGGGCAGACTCTTATCGAACGCGCCATCACCACAGCCAGGTCGCTGGCGGATGCGCAGGACGTTGTCGTTGTGACGGACAGCCAGGAAATCACGCTCATCTGCGAGCGTGCCGGCGTCAGGCACCGCCTCAACAGCAGCCTCAGATTCAGAACGCTGAACATCGTGGCCGAGATGCGCGACATCCTCTGCGAGCTGGCTGCCGAATACGAGCACTGCCTGATCCTGCGCGCCTCCTGCCCGCTGATCACGGCCCAGGATGTTGAGGACGCCTGGCGCAGGTATCTGGAGGCCGGCTGCGACAGTCTGGTGACCGTGAAGAGCGTCCAGCAGCGGGTGTGGAGCGTCCAGGGCAGCAATCTGGCCCAGCTGCTCGACGAGGAGCTGGGCGAGCGCGAGGTGGTTGTGGAAAGCCGCGCGCTCATCATCCTGCGTTCCGAACCGCTGCTGCAGGCTCTGGCCTGCGGGCATTCGGCGCGCATGAACAATGTCATTCCCTATTTTCTGAACGACCGCGCCATTGAGATACAGTCCTATCAGGACTGGTGGATCTGCGAGCATCTGCTGCGCAGACGGCATATTGTCTTTGTCGTGGCCGGCTGGCCGGCCATAGGCATGGGCCATATCTACCGGGCGCTGATGCTGGCTCATGAAATCATGGACCACAAGATTTCCTTCGTGTGCACCCGCGAGTCCGAACTGGCGGTCGAGAGCATAGCGCGGCGCGACTATCACAGCACGAGGCAGGGCGAGGAAGAGCTGGCCGACACTGTTCTGCGCCTCAAGCCCGACCTGGTGGTCAACGACATCCTCAACACGGACGCGGAATACATGAGCGCCCTGAAAAAGGCCGGCGTGCGCTGCATCAATTTCGAGGACGAGGGCGAAGGCGCGGGACTGGCCGATCTTGTCATCAACGCCGTCTACGACGCGTCTCTCAGCACGCCTGACAGGCTCTGCGGTCCGGACTGGTTCTGCCTGCGCGACGAATTCCTCATGGCTGAGCGCAACGTCTTCAGGCCGGAAGTCAGAACCGTGCTGATTTCCTTCGGCGGCACGGATCAGCGCAACTGCACGCGCCGGGTGCTCGACATCGTGGAGCCCGTCTGCCGCGAGCGCGGCATTGCCATCCGCATTGTCGCCGGGCCGGGCTATGTGCACAGGTACGAGATGGAGGAGCATGTTCGAGAACTTGAAAATCCGAACATCACCTTCACCTGGGCCACCAATGTCATGAGCCGCATGATGGAGGGGGCGGACCTCTGCCTGTGCTCCGCGGGCCGCACGACCTACGAACTGGCGCACATGCGCGTTCCCGCCATCGTCCTGGCCACGCACGAGCGCGAGTGCCGCCATTCCTTTGCCAGGCCGGCCAGCGGTTTTGTCTTCCTGGGACTCATGGACAAGGTGGAGGATCGGAGCATTCTCCGGGCCTTTCTCGCCATGCTGGCCGGGGATATCAGGCGCCGCTTCCATGAACGGATGAGCGGCCTGGATTTCACCGGCAACAAGGCCAAGGTCCTGGCCCTCATGACCGCGATGCTTGCCTCCGCCGGGGCGGAGAGCGGGCAGGGCGGCACTCCGGAGCGGACGCGATGAGAACGGTAGCCGTCATTCAGGCCAGGCTCGGCTCCGCGCGTCTGCCCATGAAATCCCTGCTCTGCCTGCGGGGCAGTCCGATTGTCGACTGGGTGGTGGACAGGACCAGAACCGCCAGGCTTGTGGACATGGTCGTCGTGGCCTGTCCTGACACGCCGCTGGACCGCGTGCTGGCGCAGCATCTGCAGTCCAGAGGCGTGCCGGTGGTGACGGGCCCGGAGGATGACGTGCTTGCCCGCTACGTGATTGCGGCCAGAAAATTTGAGGCCGCAAGGGTGGTGCGCGTCTGCGCCGACAACCCCCTGATCTGGGGGGAGGCCGTTGACAGGCTGGTGCGCTTCCACGAAGCCTCCCATGCGGAGTACAGCTACAATCACATTCCCAGGGACTGCCTCTGGCCCGACGGTCTGGGCGCCGAGATAGTGGATCGCCGCCTTCTGGAGCGGATGGCTGTCGAGGCGCACGCGCCGTCCCAGCGCGAGCACTGCCTGAACTGGATCTGGGACAATCCGGACCGCTGCACGCCGGCCACCTTCGATCCGGAGGAGGAATGGCTCAGAAGGCCGGATATCAAACTGGATATCGATACGGCCGAGGATTTCCGCCGGCTGGCACTGCTGCCGGTCACGCGTGAATCCGATGCCAGGGAAATCATAGAGGCGGCCGATTCGGCCGATTTTCAGGGAAGGCCGGACAAGCCCGGCACAGCAAGGAGATAGGACTATGCCCGAGGAACAGCAGCGCTTCGCGAAAGCCGTCAACCGCATGATGGACGCCATCATTTTCGAGAACTGGATCCGCTTCTACTTTCTGGGGGAAGAGGAAGTGGAGGGGGCGGAGGAGCCCCTGCTCATGGTGGCCATTCCCGAGAAGGCCATGGAGCAGATTCAGCAGCGCTACGGCAGTCTGCATGACATGGCTCTGGCCCTGAACGGACGCGAAGCCAGCCTGGACAGCTCGCGCAGCGCCATTGTGAACTTTATCCGCCAGGAACTCGAGGGCACTCTCATTCCGGTGGGAACAGTGGCCTCCTATTTTGACACCAGGGCTTTCCAGAACAATCTCAATCTGTTCAATGCCTGGATTCAGGCTGCCGAGGAAATGCTGGACAGGCAGTTCCTTGATTTTGACCAGTGGCGCGACCTTTTCGCGGAGTACAGGGATTCCGACGCGGGACAGAAACTCATGGCCCAGATGGACGAGGACGCCCGGGATGCCTCCGGCAGCGCCGGCGCGTAAGCCGCAGGCCCGTTGAACGCCGGGAGCCGGACAGTTTCAGGAGAGATTCATGAGCATACAGAGCGCGCGAAGCCGCAAGAGCGGCAGTGAAGAAACCAGACTTCCAATGCCGGAAAAGCCGGAGGAGGTCCGCTACAGCATTGCCTGCCTCTATGGTGCGGCGTTTATTTCCATCTGCTTCCTCATCATGAACGGTGATGTGCAGTGGTACGAGGACAAGAGCAACTCCTTTTCCATGATGCGCGTGGCCCTGCTGCACATGGGCGTCTCGGCTGTTGTGGACGCCGGCACGGCCTTTGCCCTGAGCCGCTTTCTGTCCTGGGCCAGGCCAGTGCTCATGGTCTGCACCGGCATAGGCCTGATATTCCATATCATGACCTTCGGCTCCCTGGTGGTGCTCTCTCCGGGCTTCCTGATCAGCCGCATGCTCACGCTCTTCATGGAACTGGGCGCCGTGTTCCTGCTGCTGCGCGGGGCGTCGAGGAACTGGTTTGCCAGTCTGGCGGAGCGTTCCGCCCTGATGCGGCGGGCCGGCCAGGCGGACTAGCTGCCGGACCCGTATTTATCTCCATCCTTTTTCGAGGTCTTTCATGCTGGAGTACCAGGAACTGCTCAACAAGGCCCAGTACCGGGTCGTTTCTGCCGACAACGGTCCCATGCTCGTTGTGGCCGGTGCGGGCACAGGCAAGACAAGAACCATTGTCTACCGCCTGGCCTGGCTGGTGGAGCATGGGGTCGCTCCCTGGAACATCCTGCTGCTGACCTTCACGCGCAAGGCGGCCAGAGAGATGCTGGAGCGCGCCGCGGAGCTGCTCAACGGAGACCTGCGCGGCCTGTCGGGCGGCACCTTCCATTCCTTCGCCTACCGGGTGCTGCGCAGATGCAAGCCCGCCTGGCTTGGCGAACATCCTTTCACGGTTCTCGACGGCGCAGACCAGAACGAGATTGTCAAGCATGTCAAGGAAGCGTCCGGCATTGGCAAGGGCGAGCGAGGCTTTCCCAAGAATCAGGCCGTCATGGGCTACCTGAGCAAGGCGCGCAACAAGGAGATGCGCCTTGGCGACGTCCTCAGCCAGGAGGCGCCGCATCTGCTCGGCTGGGGCAGGGAGCTCGAACAGATAGCCGACGGCTACATGAGCTACAAGCGCGAAAACTTCCTCATGGATTACGATGACCTGCTCTTCGAGCTCGAGGCGCTGATGCGCGACGACCCGGCCGTCCTCGAGCGGCTGCGCGACGAATACCGTCACATTCTGGTGGACGAGTATCAGGACACCAACCTTGTGCAGGCGCGGATAGTCCGGCTGCTGGCCGGAGGGAAGGACGAGGACCGATCGGTCATGGCCGTGGGCGACGAGGCGCAGTCCATCTACGCCTTCCGCGGCGCGACAGTGCGGAATATCCTGGATTTTCCCGAACTGTTCCCGGGCACCAGGGTGGTTCCCCTGGAGGAGAACTACCGTTCCGTGCAGGCGGTTCTCGATGTGGCCAACACGGTCATGAGCCACGCCGAGGAGTCCTATGCCAAGGAGCTTGCCGCCGTGCGCACGGAGGAGCGCGTTGTGCGCGCCGTCTACTGCCGCAGCGACGTGGAGCAGGCGAGGTGCGTGGCCAGGCATATCGCGGACCTTCTGATGGACAGGAAACCGTCGGACATCGCCGTTCTGTTCCGCGTCGGCTTCCAGTCCTATCAGACCGAGGTCGAGCTCTCCGCTCTGGGCATCCCCTACCGCAAATACGGCGGACTCCGCTATCAGGAGGCCGCCCATGTCAAGGATTTGCTGTCCTACCTGCACCTGCTGGTCAATCCGGATGACGGCCAGGCCTTTCAGCGCGTGGCCGGCATGCACGACCGCGTCGGACCGAAGACTGCGGAAAAGATCTTTCAGAGTCTGCACGATGAGGCGAAGCGCAGAAAACTTGCCAAAAGCTATGCGTCTGTGTTCGAGGAGATCGCGCGTCTGGAGGAGCTCCGCAGACCGGGGCTGACAGTGCCGGAGATCCTTGACGAGGTCATGGAGATCTACCGTCCGCATCTGGAGGAGCAGTATCCCGAGGACTATCCCCAGCGCATCCGCGGTCTGCAGGAGCTGCAGGCGCTGGGCGCCGAATCCCGGGAGCTGGACATGTTCCTGGCCGATGTGCAGCTTGACAGTCTGGACAAGGAGGAGGACGAGGCCGAGACTGTCACCCTGTCGACAATCCATTCGGCCAAGGGGCTTGAGTGGGACACCGTCATTGTTCTGGATCTGGTGCAGGGGCGCTTCCCGTCGCGTCACGCCGAATTTCGCCGGGATGCCATGGAGGAGGAGCGCAGACTCATGTATGTGGCCTGCACCAGGGCGCGAAATGTCCTCGAGCTCTTCACCTACCGCGAAGGTACAAGTTACGGCTACGGGACCGACTACTTCAGCACCAGTGACTTTCTGACGGAGGTGGAGGGGCTGCCGGTGGTCACCCGCTGTGTCGGCGCTTCTTCAGGGCGCCTGAGCTGTCAGGCGGCTGGCGGCGGACGAAGGAAGCACGCCGCTCCGCAGGGCGGCGGCCCCGCTTCCACGGACAGTGAGGGGACGGCGGAGCGCGCATCAGCGGCACAGACCGCGGCCTCTGCAAGGCCGTCGTCCGAAGACGCTTCCGGACAGGGCGCTGAGGCGGCGGCCAGCGATGCGGTCTACACGGATGCCCTGTCCCGTCTTGAGGATATCAGGCAGGGACGCATACATGAGTGCCAGCACCGCATTTTTGGCGCCGGCCGTATTGTTCGCGTTGAAGAGCCGGACAAACTTGTTGTTGATTTTCCTGCTCTCGGTCGAAAAACAATTCTTGCATCCTATATTTTTGTCAAATGACAATCTCAGGCGGTCGAACGTATGAGTAATGCACATTTTGGACAGCTGCTTTCCGAAGATGACATCCTCAATACACTGGGGCGCTACTTCCCCATGCGCAGACATCAGGGCGTGCTGCTGAGCCGCGGCGATGACTGTGCGCTGCTCGCTCCGGACAGGGCGCTGGCAGTCAGTTCGGATCTCTTCCTGCAGGATGTGCATTTCAGAATGGAGTACGCTACGGCCGAGGAAATCGGCCACAAGGCGCTGGCCTGCAACATCAGCGATCTTGCCGCCTGCGGCACGAGGCCGCTGGCCTTCACTCTCAATCTGGGCCTGCCCTCCTCTGTTGAGGCCGGCTGGCTCAACGAATTCTTCGGCGGCATGGGTTCTCTGGCCTCCCGATACAACATCACGCTGGTCGGCGGCGACCTGTCCCGCACGGACAGGCTGCAGGTTTCCATCACCGTTTTCGGCGAAGTGGTGGGCGAGGGCGGCTTCCTCTCGCGCGGCGGGTCCATGCCCGGCGATGTCATCTTTGTGGTCGGAACGCTGGGACTTGCCAGGGTGGGACTGCAGGTGATGGAAAAGGACGGCCGCGAAGCCATGCGCGCCTGGCCCAAGGCCTGCAAGGCCCTGCTCGTGCCCGAGCCCCGCGTGGATGCCGGCCTCATGCTGGCCAGGGCCGGCATGAATTCCAGACCGCCGGCGCTTATGGACGTGTCGGATGGCCTTGCCCGCGATCTTCCGCGTCTGCTCGGTCTGAGCGGAGAGGAGTCGGTCAGGGCGAGCGAGGGGCCAGGATTCGGCGCCGAGCTGCTGATACCGGCGGGCCTGCTGCACAGGGAGGTTGTGGACTGGTGTCGTCAGAACGGGCGGAATCCGGTGCACGAGGCCATCCTGGGCGGCGATGAATACGCGCTGCTGGGCAGCTGCGCGCCGGACATGCTGCCGGCCCTGCACGCGGCCATCCCCGAGTTCTGGGAGATCGGCGTGGTCACGGACACGGGCGTCATCTACTGCAACAACGAGCGCATCGACGGCCTGAAGGGATTCGATCACTTCGCCGTCCAGCAGCAGGGGGCTTGAAATGGCCAGTATGGGTGAGGAATGGCTGACCAGGGCGGGCTGGTCCAGCGAGACGCTGCAGCGGTTCGGCCTGTCTTTTGCCGTCTGCGCCGCCGCGGTGGAAAGCATGGCCGCCTGCTGCCGCGATGCCTGGGTGACAGGGCTTCTGCGCGGCTTCAACGGGAACATGAGTCTGCGTCTGCCTGCCGCGGAGAGGGGCAGCGTGCTGCTTGTGACCGGCACGGGCGTTGCCAAGGGGCATATGGAGCCCGGCGGTCTGGCTCTTGCCGACATGGACGGCCGGCTTCTGTGCGGCGCGAGGCTGTCCAGTGAAACGCCCATGCATGTGGCGATCTACCGCAGGCGGCCGGAAACCGGATGCGTGCTGCACGTGCATCCGGCGCACATGCTGGCCCTGTCCCTGCGCCTGGGAAGTGAGCAGGCGCGCTTTCTGCGCATGCCGCTCCTCGAGTCCGACCTGTGGCTCTGCCATCTCGGCCGCGCCGGGGCGTTCCCCAACGGCTCTCAGGAACTGGCCGATGCCGTGGGAGAGGCGTTCGCTCCGGCGGGCATCCGGGCCGTTTTCATGGAAGGCCACGGCCTGTGCGCCGTCGGCGCCACCGGCATGGAGGCTCTGTCCGTCTGCGAGCAGCTTGAGCACATGGCCGAAACGCAGCTTCTGGCCGGTCTGTAGCCTTCTTCCTCGGCGGCCGGCCTGCGGCATCGGCCGGGATTGACGCGCCGCCCGCCGGCTCAGCCCGCCTCCCGCTCGTCCATGTCCTCGAACAGCCTGGCGACGATGTCGTTCGAAACCAGCAGTCCCATGCGCGTCAGGGCGACCCGTTCCGAATCAATGGTCATGAGGCCGTTTTCAATGAGAGCCGGGAGGAGGGCGGCATGGTCTTCGGCAAACCCGCGTCCGGCCATCCGCTCATAGAGGGCAAGCGGCAGCCCGTCGGTCATGCGCAGGCGCAGCATGACCGTTTCGTAAAGCCGGTCTCGCGCCGACAGCGGCTCGGCTGTGCCGGGCATCGCCCCTGCGGCCACCAGACGCTGCCACAGGGCTGTATCCGGCTGGGATGTCAGTCGCCGGCACCCGATGGTGGACACGGCGGAAGGGCCGAGCCCCAGATAGTCAAGTCCGTGCCAGTAGCCGAGATTGTGCCGGCAGCGGTGCCCGTCCCTGGCGTAATTGGAGATTTCGTACTGTCGGATGCCGCGGGATTCAAGAAAGGCCGCGCCTTCCAGGTACATGCGCTCGCATTCATCCTCTTCCGGCAGCGGGGGAAGGCCTCCCTGCCTGTCGGGCAGGAGCATGCCGGACAGGGGCGTGCCCTCTTCGATGGTCAGGGCGTAGCAGGACAGATGGTCCGGGGCCAGTTCGCAGACCTGACGCAGATTGTCCAGCCAGGCCGCGGTTGTCTGCCCCGGAAGCGCCCACATAAGGTCGAGGTTGAAAGATCTGATGCCGGCTGCATGCGCGGCTTCGCAGGCTGTCCTGACCTGGGCCGCCGTGTGAATGCGGCCCAGCATGCGCAGGTCCTCCTCATGCATGCTCTGCACGCCCATGGAGAGGCGGTTCACGCCGGCGTGCGCCAGATCGCGGATTTTGCGGGGAGTCAGCGATTCCGGATTGCCCTCAAGCGAGACCTCCGCATCCGCAGCGAGAGAAAAGCAGCCCGCTGCGGCGTCAAGAATGGCTCCGACATCCTCGGCGGACAGAAGGCTCGGGGTCCCGCCGCCGAAAAAGACGCTGGTGACGGCCGCGGGCCTCTTTTGATCTGAGGCCTCTTCTGCCGGGACGTTCCGGGCGGGGAAGAGGAGATCCTGATGCCGGCCCCACCAGCGCAGTTCCTCAAGCAGCGTCACGCGGTATTCGTCCGGCACGGAATGACCGGCGAAAGGGCGTGAGTAAAAGGAGCAGTACAGACATTTGCTGCGGCAGTAGGGGACATGGATGTAGAGGAGCATGGCTTTCCGGCAACCGAGAGAAATTTGCTGACGCCCACGTATACCCCGCTGACGGAGGCCGGGCAAGAATGACGCTCCGGCAGCCGGCTGCGGCCTTTTCGCACGACAGCAGTGTAAAATTGTCCTGACAGTACAAAATTGTTTTGTCACGAAGGCATATAACGCGGAAAGGCGCGCAGTCCGGACAACTTAGCAGCATGGTACGCAATATGCTTTATTCATGGGGTCTTTTTCGCCTGCCGCGAAATTCTACATTTTCGAGGTTTCCTTCCCATGAAAATCACATTTCTGGCAAAAATTCTTCTGCTCGCTTTGTGCGCAGCCGCCGTGCCGGCCACTTCCGCCACGGCAGCCGGCATTCCCAAGGACACGCTGGTCTTTATTCGTGAAAGCGGCGGCAACTCGTTCGACATCCAGGGCATAGGCACCAACCGCTCCGCCTACGGTCTGTCCTGGAATGTGTATGACCGCCTGGTGACCTACGGCGTGAAGACGCACCCCACCGGGGCCAAGATGTACGACTACACTCAGATCAAGCCCGCGCTGGCCGAGAGCTGGGATGTCTCTCCCGATGGCCTGACCATCACCTTCCACCTGCGCAGGGACGCCGTCTTCCATGACGGCAGCCCGGTCACGGCCGAAGACGTGAAATGGTCCTTCGACAGGTCCGTTTCCGTGGGCGGCTTTCCGACCTTCCAGATGAGCGCCGGTTCCATGACCAGTCCCGACCAGTTCACGGTCGTTGACCCCTACACCTTCCGCGTGACCCTGCCCAAGGCCGACAAGCTGGCTCTGCCCGACATCGGCACGCCTGTTCCGGCCATCTACAATTCCAAGCTGGCCAAAAAGCACGCCACCGCCTCCGATCCGTGGGCTCTGGAATGGCTCAAGCTCAATGACGCCGGCAGCGGCGCCTACATGGTGAAGAGCTTCAAGCCCGGCGTGCAGACTGTCTATCAGCGCTTCGAGGACTGGAACCTAAATCGGCTGAAATTTACATGTTAACAAAGAGCCAGACAAAATAGATATAC
>JAUNSE010000414.1 GCA_030539415.1 Desulfovibrionaceae bacterium | reverse complement strand
CTGCGCGAGTTCGAGTCCCTGCGCGAGTTCTTCAGCTCGTCCACCTTCCTCGCGCTGATTGACCTGCCCTTCCTGCTCCTCTTCCTGCTGCTCATCTGGTACATCGGCGGCCCCATCGTGCTCGTGCCGCTCCTGGCCATGCCCGTCCTGCTGGGAGTGACCTTTTTCGTCGAGCGCCAGGCCAGGGACAGCGCGGAGAAGAGCTACCGCCACAACATGCAGAAGAACGCGCTGCTGGTGGAAATGGTCAACGGCCTCGAGACCGTCAAGTCCGCCATGGCCGAGTCGCGCATGCAGCGCCTGTGGGAGGCCGTCTCCGGCATCTCTGCCATGGCCTCCAACAGGACGCGCAAGTACAGCAACCGCATAGTCAACTTCTCCATCTTTCTCACGCACATGGTCACGGTCAGCCTTGTCGTCTGGGGCGTGTACCGCATCGGCGAGGGCGAGATGAGCCTCGGCGGCCTCATCGGCTGCAACATCCTGCTCGGCCGCACCATGGCCCCGCTCATGCACATGGCCACGCTTCTGAGCCGCATGCAGAAGTTCCTCATCTCCCTCAGGGCCCTCAGCCTGCTCATGGAGCTGCCCTCCGAGAATCAGGACGAGGCCACCTGCATGGACTTCGGCAATCTCGAGGGCGAGTTCGTGCTGGATCGGGTGAGCTTCACCTATCCCGGCGCCACGGCCAGATCCCTGGACCGCGTCTGCCTGACCATCCGCCCCGGCGAGAAGGTCGGCATCATCGGCCGCATGGGCTCGGGCAAGTCCACCCTGAGCAAGCTTCTGATAGGCCTCTACACCCCGCAGGAGGGCTCGGTCTCCTTCGGCGGCGTGGACATCCGCCAGCTCGCGGTCTCGGATCTGCGCAGCCGCGTCGGCGTGCTGCCGCAGGAGGCCATGCTCTTCTACGGCACCATCCGCGACAACATCGCCCTGGGCGATCCGACCATCAACGATCAGCTGGTGCGCCGGGCCGGCATACTCGCCGGCGTGGAAAGCTTCGTGAAGCGCTTCCCTGCCGGCTACGGCACGCAGGTGGGCGAAATGGGCCGCAACCTCTCGGGCGGCCAGCGCCAGGCCGTGTGCCTTGCCAGAGCCCTCGTGCGCGATCCCTCCATCCTCATTCTCGACGAGCCCACGAGCAACATGGACCTCGAGAGCGAGGAGCAGCTGCAGCGCACCCTCGCCCCGCTCGTGCGCGAGAAGACGGTGATTCTCTTCACCCACCGCGTGCGCATGCTGCAGCTCATGGACAGGCTCGTGGTCATGAACAACGGCCGCATCGTCATGGACGGCCCGCGCGCCGAAGTCATGCGCAAGATGCAGCAGGAGGCCGTCGAGAAGGCCCGCCGGGCCGCGCGCCCGGGAACTTCGGCCGCGGAGGCGGCGGCCAATCTCTTCAGCCCGGAAAACGACAGCAAGACCGCCACGACCGGCGCAACGGAGGCAGACAATGGATGATCGCAAGCCCGAAGTCCCGGGCGGTGAAAGCCTGCCGCCCGAAGACGGCATTCAGGCAAAGGCCCGCCGCGCGCGGAGCATGTTCGAGCCGTCCAGCCTCATGCCCAAAGGCCTTCTGCCCGAGGATCTGCCCTACGCGGCCGAAGTGCAGGCCTCTCTGGCCCGCCGCCCCGAGCGGGGCTCGCGCATGCTCTCCCTGGGCACCCTGCTCTTCTTTGTCGTGCTCTTCATCTGGGCCTCCATCGCCACCCTGGACGAGGTGACCCACGCCGACGGCCAGGTCATCCCCTCCTCGCGCACCCAGATCATCGAGAACCTGGAGGGCGGCATTCTGGCCGAGGTCTTCGTGCACGAGGGCCAGATCGTCGAGAAGGGCGACATTCTGGCCCGCATCGACAACGAGTCGGCCGAAAGCTCCCTGCGCGACGCCATGAACAAGGCCATGGAGAACTGCGCGGCCATTATCCGTCTGCGCACCATCATCACCTCCCGCGACATGCTGGTCTGGCCCGAGGACATGGCCGGAGCCGTGCAGAAGGCCTGCGGCCAGATGCCCACGAAGCAGCAGATGGACCAGCTCGAGAACACGCAGCGCATGCAGGAGCAGATCTTCGAGGTGCAGCTGCGCCAGCGCAACGCCGAGCTCGACGTGCTCAGGGACCAGGTGCGCCAGCGCACCCAGGAGCTTGACCAGCGCCAGGCCAGGCTGGACCACCTCAAGAAGACCCGCGGCCTCATCCGCGAGCAGGTCGCTCTGGCCGCCCCGCTGGTCAGCAAGGGCAGCTACTCCAGAGCCCGCTATCTGAGCATGGAGGAGCGCTCGGCGCGCATCCAGAGCGAGATCGCCACTCTGGAGGCCTCCCTGCCCAGGGCCGAGACCGCGGCCGAGGAAGCCAGGCACAGACTCGAGCTGCGCCGCGCCGAAATGGACGCGGAGCTTGTGAACGAGGCCAACCGGCGCACGCTGGAGCTCGGCACGCAGCGCGAAATCCTCTCCGCGGGTCTGGACCGCGTGACCCGCACCGAGCTCAGATCGCCCGTGCGCGGCACGGTCAACAAGATCTATCTCAACACCCTGGGCGGCGT
>JAUNSE010000413.1 GCA_030539415.1 Desulfovibrionaceae bacterium | reverse complement strand
CCGGCCCCAGTTCTGGTTGCCTATTTCAAAGTAGACAACGCCCTGCAGGGATTCCGAGGCAACGGCACTGAGCTGCAGGCGGACGCGCTGCTCGGCGTTGAACTCGTCCTCCTTTCCATTGTAGCCGGTCTGACCGTGCCCGCCCTGAAAGTTGCCGTTCTGGCCGTAGTCGAAGGACATCAGCCACTGGCCCTTCGCCTTGAAATCAATGGCTGAGGCTGTGCCGGCCGCGCAGAACACGAGGCCTGCGGCGCAAATGAGTGTTGTCAGCTTTTTCATGTCTGTCTCCCGGGCGGCCCGAACCTGTCCGCCCGGCATGCCGGAAAAGGGGCGATGCATTGCGGACAGGCGCGGACGCTATATCTGCTCTGCAAAGTTTCTGTACTGGTCTGCCGAAAGCAGCTTGTCAGCTTCAGCCGCATTGGAAACGCGAATCCTGACAATCCACCCTGTTTCATAGCACGATGCGTTGACAAGAGTCGGATTCGCTTCCAGCGCGTCATTGACGGCGATGATCTCGCCGGAAACGGGCATGTACAGATTGCTGACGGACTTCAGAGACTCGATGGTGCCGAATTCCTCTCCGGCGGCAAATTCGGCGCCGGTTTCGGGCAGCTCCACAAAGGCCACTTCGCCAAGCTGATCCTGGGCGTAATCGGAGATGCCGGCAAGAGCCTCTTCTCCGTCCAGGCGGACCCAGACATGCTCGTCGCTGTATCTGAGATCGTCCGGGAAAACGAGTTCGGATATGTTTTTGGACATGACTTCTTCTCTTCTTTCGGCAGGCTCGCTGCCGGACTATTCCGTTTTGAAAAGGGCGGCGGCTTCCATCACGCCTTCGGACAGTGTCGGATGGGCATGTATGGTCGAGCGGATGTCGCCGACTGTGGCTCCCGTCTGCAGGGCCAGCGTGCATTCGGCTATCAGGTCCGAGGCATGGGCGCCGGCAATGTGGGCTCCCAGCAGGCGCCCGGTCTTCCTGTCGGCAACAAGCTTGAACACGCCCGGAAGCTCGCCAATGGCCTGCGCCTTGCCGAGCTCGCGGAACGGCAGCTCCACGGCGGCGGCATCCAGGCCCAGCTCCTTGGCCTGCTCTTCGGAAAGGCCCACCTCGCCGATTTCGGGCGAGCTGAAGATGGCCGACGGCACGCAGCCGTAGTCCGGCTGCACCCTCTCCCCGAAGATGTTGGCCACTGCCGCATGCGCCTCGGCCGAAGCCATGTGGGCCAGCATGATGCGCTGCGGGCCCAGGATGTCGCCGATGGCGTAGATGCCCGGCACGGAGGTTTCCAGCCGATCGTTCACGACAATGTATCCGCGCCTGTCGGTCGCTATGCCGGCTTCGGCCAGCCCCAGTCCCGCGCTGTTCGGGACGCGCCCGACGGTCACGAAGAGGCAGTCGGCCTCCAGAATGGCCGGAATCCTCGCCGCTTTGGGAATGCGCTCGGGGGCGACGAAGGGCGATTCAGCCAGACTGGCGTGCACACATCTGTCTTCGATGCTGAGCGCGCTGACCGTCCGGCACAGCTCTACCCGGATCCCCTTCTTCTTCGCTTCCCGCAGAAGGAGCCTGCTCATCGCCCCGTCGACCGAGGGAATGGGCAGAAGGCGGTCCTGCCCCTCGACTATGGTGACCTGGCTGCCGAAGGCGCGGAAGATGAAGGCCAGCTCGACTCCGACAACGCCGCCGCCGACTATCATGAGGCGGTTGGGAACATGGTCGATTTCCAGGGCCTCGTCGCTGGAAAGGACATGTCTGCCGTCGACCGGCATGGCGGGCAGATGCATGACGCTGGACCCGGTTGCGACAATCACGCGGTCCCCGGGGACATCCAGTGTCGTTCCGTCGGGCCGGACAACCTGGACAAGATCCGCTCCGACAATGCGGCCGCGGCCTGCGGCCACCCTGATGCCGAGCTTCGCGCAGGTCTTTTCGAGACCGCCGCGGAGGATGTCCGAGACCCTGCGCTTTCTCGCGATGACAGCGGGCCTGTCGACCGAAGGGGTTCCGTCGTTCGCTATGCCGAACTCAGCGCAGCGGCCCATGGCTTCCAGCACTTCGGCCGAGGACTTCAGCGTCTTGGTCGGGATGCAGCCGCGGTTGAGACAGGTGCCGCCCAGACTGTCGGACTCGACAAGCGTGACTTCGGCTCCCCTCCGCGCGGCGTCGAAGGCCGCAGTGTATCCGCCCGGCCCGGCTCCGATGATGGTTATCCGCATGCTATTCCTCGCAGTCGGCTTCCAGCCGGTACTTCATTTCAATGCCGTCGTGCAGGGAGCCGGTAACGAGGCAGCCATTCCGCATCACCTTGGCGACACGCTCGAAGATGGCACTGTCCTCGCCGTTCATCCTGACGGAGAAGTCCAGGCTCATCCCGGTGATGCGCTTCTGCCCGACGGCGTTGGTGCCGAACTCGAGAGAGGATGTGGCGGTTATGGAGTCGTAGCGGGTCTTGCGGGCGTCCAGGGCGCCGGAGAGGGAGGAGGAGTAGCAGGCAATGGCCGCGGCCATCAGCAGCAGAACCGCACACAGCAGGCCGGTCAGGATTTTC
>JAUNSE010000412.1 GCA_030539415.1 Desulfovibrionaceae bacterium | reverse complement strand
GTTCAGACGCTTCATCCTTCTCGCCCTGCCCCTGATGCTGGGACAGACCATCACCTCCCTGGACGAGCAGTTCCTGCGCGTCTTCGGCTCGCTGACCGGCGAGGGCGCCGTGGCCCTGCTCATGTACGCCAAACGCATAGCCATGGTGCCGGTCGGCCTTGTGGGCACGGTGGCTGCCGTCGCCTCCTATCCCTTCCTTGTCACGCTTCTGACCAAGGGGGACAAGGAGGGCTTTGCGCGCGTTCTTGCCCGCGCCATGCGGACCGGCATAGGCATCATTGTTCCCTTCGCCCTGTGGATGGCCTTTCTCTCGCCCTCGGTCTTCACGCTGCTGTTCTACGGCGGGCGCATGGCCGAGGCCGAAATGGTCAGGGCAATCCCCCTGCTGCAGCTTCTGCTCTGCTCGGCCCCCTTCTGGCTTCTTCTGGAGCTCATGAACAGGGGCTTCTACGCGCAGTCCGACACCATCACTCCGGCTGTCACCGGCACGCTGGTCACCATAGTCTTTCTGCCGATCTACTATTTTATTGCCGTGCCCAACGGCCCCGATGCCGTGGCGCTGTGCTCCACGGCAGGCCTCGCGACCTACGCAGTGCTCACCGCGGCTCTGTGGATACGCAGGGAGGGAACAGCCGCCTTCAGCGGCCTGCCGAGCACGGCCGTCAAGTCCGCCCTCTGCGCCCTGCCCGGCACGGTCGCAGGCGTCTGGCTGGACAGATGGGTCAACGCGGCCCTTTCGGACTGCTCGCCCATTGTCGCGGCGCTCGCAGGCCTCATGGTGGCGGGCCTGCTCTTTGTGGGCACCTTCGTGCCGCTCGGCCTGCGCTTCTGCCCGGAGATTTTCGAGCGCATCAGAGAAAAGCTGGAAAAGCGGGGCTGGACGCTCAGGCGCTTTGTCCGCTGAACAAATCTACCGCATGCCGGATACTGGAGAGGCGGCCCTTCGGGGCCGCCTCTCTGTCACACTGTGTTTCTGTCCTGCGCCGCGCTCCGTCAGGACGCAGCCCTGCGTCCGCACCTGAAGAGCGCCGACCCCGCCGCGATAATCAGGACAAGCCCCAGGGCGATGTAGAGAGCCTTCCCCAGTCCGAAGGCATGGGCGACATTGCCGATGATCGGCGGAAACATGAGCAGTCCGCCGTATCCCATGACCGAAACCACGGCGCTGGCCTCGGATGGCGACACGCCGGGAATCTGTCCAGCGCGGCTGAAGCAGAGGGGAACCAGCGGCGCCATGCCGAACCCCATGCAGGCGTATCCCAGAAGGCACAGGGCAACGGCGTCCGCCGCAAGCACCGTGGACATGCCGATAACAGCGAGCAGAGCCCCTGTCAGGGCCAGCGTGAAATCGGAGAAATGCGTCCTGGCCATGTCGGCAGTCATGCGGCAGCACAGCGTTGTCACGGCAAAGCAGGCATAGACAAGCGCCGCCGTCTCTTCGCCCGCTCCCTTGACGGTGAAAAGGTAGAGAGCGCCCCATTCGCCCACCGTGCCCTCCGCCGCGTAGCAGCAGGCTGCCAGCACGCCGAAAAGCATCACCAGCAGGGGCGGCATGCTCAGTCTGTGTCTGCGGCTCCTCTCCGCCTCTTCCTCGCGGGACGTGATGACTCTGTCCCTCTGCAGCCTGGGCATGACCCGCGGCAGCAGGACGGCATACAGGGCCATTACGGCGCAGAAGTGGAGAAAGGGCGATATGCCGAAGGAGGAGAAAAGCGCGCCGCTCAAAGCGCCAAGCAGACCGCCCAGGCTGTAGGTGCCGTGCATGAGCGCCAGACAGGGAGCGGCAAAGCGCTGCTCGAGCTGTATGGCCTGCGCGTTCATGGCCACATCCACAAAGCCCATGAAAATGCCCATGAGCACAGACGCCAGACCGAAGGTCAGCGGAGTCTGCATGCTGCCTGTCAGAGGCAGCACAAGAAGCATTCCCAGACAGCAGACCTGCAGCACGCGGCGGCTGGAGAATCGGCGTATCAGCGAGGAGGAGACCGTAAGACCGACCAGAGCTGACAGACCGAAAGCCAGCAGAACATAGCCAATCTCAGCCTCATGCGCTCCTGTCTGCGCTTTCATGGCCGGCATGCGGGATGTAATAAGCCCGTACACAAGACCTGGCCCCATAAAAAAATAGGCACAAACGGCCTTGGCTCGTACAAACCTTGTCCATTTCATGTCTAGATTCCTTTATTTTTCGGAAATTTTAATACTCATGTATTTGATTGTGTGCTGACTATATCTTTTTGCAAATTATGTAAAGCACTTTTTTAAAAATAATTTTTTACACATTTTAAGGGCACTTAAAAAATAAAAGGAACGTTTCCGCAAAGAACACGTTCCTTTTGCTGTTTTTTCCGTTTTTTTCGCGAGCCAGCCTGTATCAAAAATCTTGCGGCGGAATGCGCTCAAGGCCAGAGGAGCGTTCAGGGGATGCCGGCTGCCGCATTGTGCGGACAGATCAGTTCTGACGGCGGAAGACGCAGGAGCCCGCCGCAAGCGTGCAGGTCAGCCCGAGTGCCACAAAAAGCGCCTTGTCCAGCCCCCAGGCATGGGCGATGGTGCCTAT
>JAUNSE010000411.1 GCA_030539415.1 Desulfovibrionaceae bacterium | reverse complement strand
ACTGGTGCACGCCGCCCTCTTCGGCCTCACCGACACCGTCGGACAGCTGCTGGATGCCGGCGCCGATCCGAACCGCCAGGACCGGAATGGGCGCACGCCCCTGTCGCAGGCCATCCTGAGCGACAAGACTGACACGGTCGAGCTTCTGCTGCATGACGGAACCGACCCGAACGCTCTGGACCATCGCGGCCTGGCCCAGCTGCACAACGCCGTGATGCTCGGCCACGGGAACTCGGTCAGGGCGCTGCTGCGGGCAGGCGCCGATGTGAACATCAGGACCAGGCAGGGCGACACAACGGCGCTGCACTGCGCGGCCGAATACGGCCTGGACGACATGGCCGGGCTCCTGCTTGCGGGAGGAGCCAGCCCGAACCTCCGCGACAGCGAGGGGCAGACGGCTCTGCACAGGGCGGCCATCTTCAGACACGCCTCCACGGTCGAACTGCTGCTCGATGCCGGAGCGGACCCGGAGCTGCGCGACAACGGCGGCTGGACGCCGCTGGTCTGGGCCGTCACGCGGGGCGCCACCTCTTCTGTGAAGGTCCTGCTCGCGCACAGTGCCGACCCGAATCCTCTCAGGGAGGAGGGCCGCTCGCTTGTGGCAACGGCGAGGCTGATGAAAAAGAAGAACATCCTCCTTCTTCTGCTCAAACACGGCGCCAGATAGCTGCCGTCAGCCGCGCCAGTTGTGCCCCGCAGGCCTGAGCGGGACTGGCCCGCCGGCGATGGAGCGGGTGCTGCCCTCCGCTCAGGATGCCTGCTTTGCTGTCCTGAAGCGCGCAAGTGCCAGACGATATTCCTTCTCCAGATTCAGTCAGAAGGACAGCGGCGGGACTGCGTAATCCGGACGGAAAGGATAACGTCTTTCGGGCATGTCTGTCCTCCGTTTGGATCTGCGTTCAGGCGGCTGTCCGTTTTTTTCTCGGTATCCTGAAAAGAGACAACCTTGCAAGAGGTTGTCAATTCGCCAATCGCATATTCTCCGCACCTTCCTCCCCGGGCACCCAAAAACGGCAAAAGGCCCCGAGAGCGTCTGTTCGCGGAGCCTTTTGTATCAGTTTTCGACCGAACCGTCGTCCAGCCGGCAGCGAGCTGCA
The DNA here is from genome assembly GCA_030539415.1 of Desulfovibrionaceae bacterium. Taxonomy (GTDB): domain Bacteria; phylum Desulfobacterota; class Desulfovibrionia; order Desulfovibrionales; family Desulfovibrionaceae; genus Desulfovibrio. The sequence continues at coordinate 1,467 of JAUNSE010000411.1, read as the reverse complement.
TGCATTTTGAAATCTGCTACATCAAGCTTGTCAGCAGCGTCATCCAGATGGGCACGGAAATCATGCCCACAATTGTGGAAATGCTCACGAAAATGCTGCCGAACTCCCTGTCCGCGCCGTAGTAGGCGCTGATGATGGCGATGTTGGTCATGCAGGGCAGCCCGGCCTGCACGATGTAGATGTTCCTGGTGAGCTCGTCCACGTCGATGGGGGTCAGGTGCACCACGGCGATGGTCACCAGCGGCGTCAGCAGGATGCGGCCCAGAATTGTCAGCATGAGGTCGCGGCCCATGTGCACGGTCTTCCAGTCCACATGGCTCAGTAAGCAGCCCACAAAGATGAGGGCCAGCGGCGAGCAGATGCCGCCAAGCAGGTTGCAGGTGTCGCCCACTAAGCGCGGCATGGGGATGTCCAGGATCACGATGGCTATGCCGGCCAGGGTGCCCAGAAGCGGCGGCGAGAAGACATGCTTCACCACATCGAGCGTGCTCGGACGCTTCCCGTCCACCGTGCCCTCGCGGCTGATGGCCCACACGCCGAAGGTCCAGAAAAAGAGCGTGTTGCTGATGAAGTAGAGCAGCAGATGGATGAGTCCGGCCTCGCCGAAAAGGGCGTTGTTGACCGGAATGCCGATAAAGATGGTGTTGGAGGTGGCTGCCGCCGTGGCGGCCAGGCCCAGGTGCTTTCTGTCGATTCTGAGAGCCAGGCCGATGAGCCAGAACAGCCAGAAGGAGACGACGATGCTCAGGAAGGGCAGAATGGAGGCCTTGATGAGGCTCAGAAACTGATCGTGCGTGAAGTGCTCCATCACGGCGCCCATAAGGTAGAGGGGCACCACCACGTTCAGGTTGAACTTCGGGATGAAGTCCTCGACTTCCCTGTGTATCATGCCTCGGCGGGAAAGGAAGTATCCGAGAAAGGTGATGAGCGTGATGCTCAGCATGCTCTGCAGTGCGTTGAGAAAAACCATATTGCGTCCAGGCGGAAGCCCCGGGTAAGAAAATGCATGAGACCGTCCGGCTGCGGACGGCAGGCCGCGCCGGTACATGTGGGGGGAAGAGCGGCGCGGGGCGGAGGAGTTACATACTCCGCGTGCGTTCGCTTGGCAAAGCGCTCAGCACGTCGTGAAAACGCCTCCCGTTCACGCCGGGCAGCCCTGGACAGTGCCGTCCCGGCCAGAGCCGGATGGCCTGCGGCTTCGCCGGCCGCAACCTGCCCCGCCTCATCCGACGCCGACCGGACGCGAGGGCAAGCCCCCTGCCCGCTCTTCGGCCGGAGCCTGTGCGGCAGGCCCGGGGCGCGTGTCTCCGGGGCCTGAAGGCGCCGGGCGGGATCAATCCATACTCCGCCACTGGGAAATTGCAAAGGGGGGTGCCGCACGCGCCTTCCGCGGGCCCCTGCTTCGTGGCAAATCCGATCCATGGAGAAACGATCACTTGACAAAAACAACAGGACTGAGACATGGTG
>JAUNSE010000410.1:656-2576 GCA_030539415.1 Desulfovibrionaceae bacterium | reverse complement strand
CTCCGGGTCCACCATCACCCGCGAGGACGTGCTGCAGCAGCTGCGCCAGGGCCGCTTCTCGACCCCGCTGCCGGCCGGTCCCGAGGACCACGCCGATCACGGCGCGGTGCGTCCCTTCATGGGCTCCGAGTACGGCACGGGCCCGGCCATTTCGGCCGAGGCCGCGGGCTACGGCCCGGTGCTGAGGGACGAAGAGGAGGAGGACGAGGACTACGAGGACGACGGTCTCGGCGAATACGAGGACGAGGAGGCTCCGCAGGACTTCTTCGTGCTCGGCTCCGGCCAGAGCCTCGAAAAGGCCCTCGAGCAGGCGCGCGACAGCAAGATCATGGAGGCCATGAACAAGGCCAGGGGCAACCGCAACGACGCGGCCGCCCTGCTCGGCATGAGCCCGAACCAGCTGAGCTACGCCCTGCAGCGCATCAGGAACGCCGAACAGAACGAAGGCGACGAGGACGACAGCGACTAGTCCTTTCTGTCCGAAAGGCATGAAACAGGGGGGCATCCGGCCTGACGGCCGCATGCCCCCTCTCCTGTTTTCAGCCCGCCAAAGGACGCGCTGCGAGTTCCCGGTGCGCCTGCCCGGCTGCCGCACACCCTGCGCTGCCGGACCTGCCGGTTACCGCGGCGCCTGCCCGCTCATGCCGGCCCCGTCCGCAAGCGCGGCCATGGCCATTTCGCGGCCGGCCTCCCTGGCCGCGGCCAGATCCTTCGGGAAGCGCTCCTCCCTGGACGCCGCCTTGGCCGCGCTGTCGAAATAGTCCGAGACGTACCTGCCGTAGTCCGCAAACTGCATGGTGTCGTACGCGCACAGGCGCTTCGGCGCGCTGTAGACATGGGCCACAAAGGACTCGAAGAGGTTGAGCGCCGTGCCCGGGCCGGCATCGAAGTACTTCTGCGCCGCGACCTTCTCGTCCACGTTCATGGTGTAGATGACGGTCACCGGAAAGCGCCTGGGCGCGATGGTGGTGTGCCCGCTGTCGTACTGATGGTACGGGAAGAGCAGGCGCTCGGCAAAGGCCCGCATGCCTGCCGAAAGATCCCCGAAATAGATGGGCGAGGCCAGCACCAGGCCGTCGGCCGTCGCCACCCTGTCCAGAACATCGCTTATGCCGTCCTTCACGGCGCAGCGCCCGAAATGCCTGCCGCCCTTCACCTTGCAGGCAAAGCAGCTGCGGCAGCCCTTGAAGTCGAGGTCATAAAGATGGACGATTTCCGCGTCCACCTGACAGGATCGGACGCCCTCGGCAAAGCTTTCGCACATCATGGCCGTGTTCCAGCGCTTCCTGGGGCTGCCGTTGATGACAAATATCCTCTTCTCGCTCATGCGCACACTCCCCGCCGCGAAGTCTGCGCCCCAGGGCGGGATGCCCGGACGCGCGCGGCCTGCTGAGAATCTGTCACATATAAAAATACAGAAAGAGGGCAAAGGCAATCTCTCCGGCCGGCGCTTTCCTGCCCGATACTGCCACCGCACCCGGGCCCGACGGGCTGTCCTTGCACAAGCAACTGAAAATGCGTCTCTTTTTGTGCGGATGCGCGCCCCGGCCCCGGAGCAGGGACGCAAAAAAAGGGAGAGCCGTGCCCTCCCCGAAAAAGTTCTCTGTCCTGCGACTTCGCCGCGGGCTAGTGCGCGGCAAAATCCAGCGCCGGATTCTTCATGCGCAGGCTCTGCGCTATGACCTTTGTCTCCTCGTTCTCGCCCACCAGGAGCAGGATGCCCACCTGCTGATTCTTCTCGTCGAAGGTGGCCACAAGGCGCGCCGGGCTTTCCTTGATGCTGCCCGCGTACTCCACGCGCGTGTCGGAGCGCATGACCTCGTGCATGACGGCCTCGTGGCTAGCCATGTTGGCCCGGCTCTCTTCGGCAATCTCGTCGAGATTCTTGCCCAGATTGGGCACGACGGAGACGGTGACCGC
>JAUNSE010000410.1:0-646 GCA_030539415.1 Desulfovibrionaceae bacterium | reverse complement strand
AGGGGGCGGCAAAGCCGGCCACGCAGCGGCTGGCCGTGCACTCGATGCTCTCGGGGATGTTGGTCACCCAGCCCTCGGGCAGCGTGATGGAAAAGGCCGCCAGATCCTCGGTCCTGGCGTGCGTGTTCTTTTCGCTGCCGGAACAGGCGTTCAAGATGCCGCAAAGCACAAGGCAGAGGGAAAGGACAAGGGCTCGGCGCATGGGAATTCTCCTGAAAAATGTGTTTGGCCCGGTCGGGTCCGGGGCGTTCGGCAACCTTACCCCGTCCCGGCCGCCGCTTCAAGCCGGACGCGGCCGGAAAAGTGAAGCGGAGGGCGTTCCCGCGGGACCGGCCGGGCAGACGGCCGTCCGCTCAGATCAGAGGATAGGAGGCCAGCACGGTGTGCTCGGCCATGACGGGCCTGAGCACGCTCTGCACGAGCTCGAAGGAGGTGAGCGGAAAGCGCAGGCGCGGCAGGCGGTCCCGTTCGGCCATCCAGGCGGCCAGGTCCTCCCTGGAGGGCTTTCTGTCCGCGTGCCCGCGGCCCAGGGTCACGTGCGGGGTCCAGTGCCTGCGCTCAAGCGGGCCGGTCACGCTCTCCAGGGCGTCCAGCACGCGCTCGTGCAGGGCCGCCAGCTCCGGGCTTTTCACTATGCCCGCGTTCA
>JAUNSE010000409.1 GCA_030539415.1 Desulfovibrionaceae bacterium | reverse complement strand
CTCACCAGAGGCGGCGATGCCTTTGTTGGACAGCACACGGGCGACCTCGAGCATCCGGCCGCGGCCTCCTTCTATGACGAAGTGACGGAGCATCTCTCGAAGCTGCTTGAAGTGAAGCCGGACATCGTGGTGGCGGACTGCCATCCGAACTTCTACACGTCCGCGGCGGCCGCGGATCTGGCCGCCAGAAGCGGGGCGAAACTGGCCACCCTGCAGCATCACGCCGCCCACGCGGCCGCGGTTCTTGCCGAACATCAGATATACGGGCCGGCACTGGCGCTGGTGCTGGACGGCTACGGCTACGGCCTTGACGGCACGGTCTGGGGAGGGGAGCTTCTCCGCATGGATCTGGAGCACGCCGACTGGGGAAGAGCCGGCCATCTGACCCCCTTCGCCCTCCCGGGAGGAGACGCGGCCACGCGCGCCCCCTGGAGACTGGCGCTCTCCCTGGCCCTGGGCATCACGGACCGGAATCTGTCCGCCCGTGTCACGGCAGGCTGGGAGCAGGCAAAAGGACGCGAGGCCGCCTTCATCCGGCAGATGCTTGAACGCGGTGTCAACTCGCCGCTCTGCTCCAGCTGCGGCCGTCTTTTCGACGCGGTCTCGGCGCAGCTGCATGTCTGCCTTGAAACAAGCTACGAAGGGCAGGCCGCCATACGGCTGGAAACTCTGGCCCTGCAGGGCGAAGCGCGCGCTCCGTCCATAGAGCAGGCCCCCGCGCCCGTGACGGTGCGGGACGGCATGGCGCTGCTCGACAGCCACGCGCTCTTTGCAAGGGTCTGCCGGATGCAGGAGGAAGGGCTCGACCCGGCCCTGATCGCCCTGGATTTTCATCATCAGCTGGCATGGAGCCTCGTCCGGCTGGTTCTTGCCGTGCGCGAGCCTTCGGACAGACCTGTCGCCGGCCTCGCCGGGGGCGTGGTCAACAACACTCTGCTGCGCCGCATGCTGGTCGAAGCATTCGCGGAGCAGGGCATCAGCGTGCTGGTGCCGTCCGCGGTGCCGGCCGGGGATGGCGGCATATCCCTCGGCCAGGCGGCCTGGGGCCTGGCTCTGCTGCGCAATTCGCAGGATGGGGTGCAATCCCGGCAGTGACAGGCACGGAGCGGGGGAGCATGCGGCAGCAGGGCGCTACCGCCCGAAGCCGGCGATAACCCTTCCCTGACGCAGACTGACTCGTCCCAGCGGCAGGTCTCCGAGCCAGAGACCGGCTTCCTTGCCGGACAGGGCGCATTTGCGCGCGGCGCCGCTCAGCAGGGCGCGCACCTCGGCAACAGACTCAAGCACAAGGCTCAGCGCATTGGGACGCATGAAGACGCGCAGCCGGGCGTCCGCCTGAAAGCCGCCTCCGGACAGACGTCCCAGCGGGGCTCCCTGCCAGACAAACTTTTCCGGCAGAAAGGCCATCGCCGCCTCGGGCAGAAAGCGCACCGTCCCGGAGAAGACGCCGCAGCAGCCGGCGGGCAGAAGAGCCGGGTCCAGGGTGGCCGAAGCAAGGGCGGCACGGGACACGGAGCCTCCGCCCCAGAAGGAGAGGCCGCTGCCGCCCTCCGCATCCGCGCTGTCCGGGCAGACCGCGCAAGACGGCTTTCTGAGACGCGCGACATAGAAGCCCTGGGCGCGGGATTTTTCACCGTCCACGCGCAGCGTTCCCTCGCTCCCCGTCCTGTCGTCCCAGTAAAAGCCGGGGAAGGGGGTGACGGGGTCGCGCACAAGCCCGAGTTCGCGCTCGGCAAACTCCACCTGCCGCTCGTTTTCGTCGCTGTTGGTCGTGCAGGTGGAATAGACCACCGTTCCTCCCGGCGCAAGCAGTTCGGCTGCACGGGCAAGCAGGCTCTGCTGCAGCTGAATGAGCGGTTTGACCTTGCTCTCCCGCCAGACGTCCATGACGTGCGGATTCTTCTCCACCGTTCCCCAGCCCGAGCACGGCGGGTCCAGCATGATGTACCGGCACGAGCCCGGACGCAGGGGAAGCCTGTCCCCCGAATAGGAGCACGTCCCCACCTGCACGGCATTGCATGTCTGCAGGGTCATGCGCAGGGTGCTGAGCCTGGAGTGAGAGAGCTCGTTCGCCAGCACGAAGCCGGTTCTGCCGACAAGCTGCGCCAGCAGGCCGGTCTTGCTGCCGGGACTCGAGCACATGTCGACAACCGTGGCGCCTTCCTCGGGAGCCAGGGCCAGCGGCGGCAGCATGGACGAACGGTCCTGTATGTAGACGTAGCCGAAAAAGGCCGCCAGCGAGCTGCCCAGCGGGAAGGGCTCGCAGGTCAGGCGCCAGCACAGGGGAGAGAAGGGCTCGGGCTCGAATCGGAAGCCCTCGCTCTCAAGCAGGGCGCGGACGGACGGCTCGAGAGCCGGGTCGGCAACAATGCGGAAGGAGCGCAGAACAGAAGGGGATTGCGGCGTATTCATGGGAAGCTTGTACCTTGACACGGGCGGCTTGCCAAGACGGCTCCGACGGCCGCGAAAGGCAGTCCGGCCGAGCTTCGCGCCTCATGTTCATCCCGTCCCGCCGCGCTGTCTTTGACAATGCGGCCCGATTGTGTGAGATCCCCTGCTGACGCCCGCAATTGTCCG
>JAUNSE010000408.1 GCA_030539415.1 Desulfovibrionaceae bacterium | reverse complement strand
ACTCCTCAATGACGCGGGCCGCATCACCGGCGCCACGGTGGACATGGGCGAACCCATTCTCGCCTCCGGCAGCCTGCCCCTGGCCCTGCCCGAAGACTACGACAGGACCGCGCCGTATCTGAACCAGCCCTTTGAAATCCTGGGCCGGACCTGGATGGCGAACGTGGTGTCCATGGGCAATCCGCACAACGTGCTCTTCCTGGGCGCGGATGATCCCGCGCTGGAAGATCTGGATCTCGAGGCCATCGGTCCCAGGTTCGAGAACGACCCGCTCTTCCCAGAGCGCGTGAACACCGAATTCGTCCGTGTCGAATCGGTGTCCAACGTCAGCATGCGCGTCTGGGAGCGCGGCTCCGGCGAAACCATGGCCTGCGGCACCGGTGCCTGCGCCACGGCCGTGGCCTGCATCAGCAACGGCCTCACGGACCGCACCGTCGATGTGCGCCTGAAAGGCGGCACGCTGCGCATCAACTGGAACCCCGACGACAATCACGTCTACATGACCGGCCCCGCCGTGGCCGTGTTCGACGGCGTCATCGAGTACTAGCGCGGCGAATCGGACGCCGCGCGCGGCCTTCCGCACAGGAACGCGAGGGAAGGCCGCGGCATGATGCGGCGGACGAGGCAGATTTTTTTGAGACAATCATGCCGCCCGGCGGGCGGCGTGCCCTGACTGACTCCTTCCGGCCCGGACAGGAAAGGGACGCATGTCCCCCGCGGCGCGGGAGCAATGACAGAAGGATTTCCCCCATGGTACAGGTCAATCAATCCTACTTGAGCTTGCAGAAGAATTATCTGTTCACCGAAATCGCCCAGAAGGTGCGCGCCTACAAGGCCGCCAATCCCGAGCTGCGCGTCATCAGCCTCGGCATCGGCGACGTCACCAAACCGCTGGTGCCGGCCGTCATCGAGGCCCTGCACGCCGCTGTCGAGGACATGGGCGCGGCCGCGGGCTTCCACGGCTACGGCCCGGAGCAGGGCTACGCCTTCCTGCGCGAGGCCGTGGTGGACGAATACGCCAGGCTCGGCGTCAAACTGGACGCCGACGAGGTCTTCATCGGCGACGGCGCCAAGAGCGACATCGGCAATTTCCAGGAGCTTTTCGACGAGAAGGCCGTGATCGCCGTGACCGACCCCGTCTATCCCGTGTACGTGGACTCAAACGCCATGAGCGGCCGCGCGGGCCTGCCCTGCGAGCAGGGCCGCTTCGACAGGCTGGTCTATCTGCCCTGCGTGCGCGAGAACGGCTTTGTGCCGGACTTCCCGGCCAAGGCTCCGGACGTGCTCTATCTGTGCTCGCCCAACAATCCCACCGGCACCACGCTGGACCGCGCCGCGCTGACCGCCTGGGTGGACTACGCCCGCAAAAACGGCATGCTCATCCTGTATGATGCCGCCTACGAGGCCTATATCACCGAAAAGGACATCCCGCACTCCATCTTCGAGATCGAGGGCGCCAGAGAGGTCGCCGTCGAGTTCCGCAGCTATTCCAAGATAGCGGGCTTTACGGGACTGCGCTGTTCCGCTACCATTGTCCCGCAGGATTTGCGGATTTCCGACGGAAAGGGCGGCGACACCGATCTCAACAGCCTGTGGAGACGGCGTCAGTGCACCAAGTACAACGGCTGCCCGTACATTGTGCAGAAGGCCGCGCAGGCGGTCCATACCGAGGCCGGCAGGGCCCAGGTCATGGATCAGGTGCGCGGCTATCTTGCCAATGCGACGGCCATCCGCTCGGCCCTCTCTGCCCAGGGCTTCGAGGTCTACGGCGGCGTGAACGCGCCGTACATCTGGCTTCGGACGCCCGAAGGCACGACTTCCTGGGGCTTCTTCGACCTGCTCCTCAACAAGGCTCAGCTCGTGTGCACCCCCGGCGCCGGCTTTGGAGCCAGCGGTGAGGGCTACGTGCGCCTGACCGCCTTCGGCACGCCCGAGGACACGGCCGAGGCCATCAGCAGGCTGCGTAGTCTCTAGCTTTCTCCCCCGGGGAAGGACGCTTCATGCCTCCTTCCCCTGAAAAGCGCCCCTTCAGAGGGCGACTTTTGTCGAAGGTGTAGCGTATGTGTAGAATCGGTTCGATTAAAAGCCTTGATCCGGTGCCGCCGTCAATGGCCCTGCGGCTGATGATTTCGCAGCAGGAAGGCCACGACAACTCCGGCTTCGCCATGGTCATGAAGGACCTGGACGGTGCTTTCAAGCATTACAAGAATTATCCTCTGCTCTCCATGGCCTGTACGAGCAGGGGCGTGCAGATTGTCAACGAGTACATGGAGCAGCACGGCTTCGTGCAGGTCGGCCAGTGGGTGCCCGAAGTGGACAGGCAGCCCGGCCTGCGCATCGAGGCCATGCCCCGGTATGTTTTCCGCAACTACGACTATCCGGAAATCTACCGCTACCGCACGCAGCAGGAGCGCGAGGATCTGCTCCTCGACACGCGCCTCGCCCTGCGCAAGATTCTGGAAGAGACTTCCGACGGCTTCGTGTACTCCTTCTGGCCCGACGTGCTGACCCTGAAGGAAATCGGCGAGCCCGCCGACATCGCCACCTACTTCCATCTGTGGGACGATGACAGCCGTCTGCT
>JAUNSE010000407.1 GCA_030539415.1 Desulfovibrionaceae bacterium | reverse complement strand
CCGCCCGCCCCGATGCGGTGATCCTTGCCGATGTGGCGCGCCTTGCGCCCGGCGGGCGGCTCGTCACCATCACCGGCGCGAGCTTCGCCCCCGACAATCCGGCCTGGACGGCTAACTGGAAACGGCTGCAGGAGCGCGGCCGCGTGGTCTTCTCGGCCATGCAGGTGCGCACCTTCGTGCTGGCCGCGGCCGCGGGCACGGTGACCTGGGAGAGCCGGGTCTCCAACAGGAGCAGGGAGACGCGCTCCTCCTCCCTTTCCGGCACGAACATCAACTCCACCGTGACCAGCGGCGACACCAGCTCCCAGACCTCCCAGGTCAACACCACCAAGACCACTCTGGACGTCTGGAAGGACGTGGAGAGCACCGTGCGCGGCCTGCTCTCCAAGCAGGGCTCGGTTGCCGTGAACCAGGCCGCAGGCACCCTCACCGTGCGCGACAGCTACGCCCGCCTGCGCGACATCGAGCGCTACATCAATGAAGTCAACGCCCGCCTGGAGCGCCAGATCGCCCTGCGCGTGCGCGTCTGGGCCCTGGAGGTGAGCGACTCCGACCAGGCGGACTTAGGCCTGCAGGCCCTGTTCACCTCGCCCGACCTCTCCGTTGCGGCCGGCGCCGCCTCCGCCGCCACCGGGGATCTGGCCTCGGTGAGCATTCTGAAGGGCGACTTCAAGGGCTCCTCGGGCATGCTGCAGGCCCTGAGGCAGTGGGGCAAGGCCACCCAGCTCACCTCGGCCTCGGGCCTGGTCCTGAACGGCCAGCCCTTCCCGGTGCAGGCGGTGAGAAGGCACGCCTATCTCGCCGGCATGACCATGAGCACCTCGGAGTACAGCCAGACCTCGGAAATCACGCCCGGCGAGGTGACCACGGGCTTTGCCATGACCATCGTGCCGCACATCCTGCCCGACCGCCACGTGCTCATGCAGTATTCCGTCACCCTCTCCTCCCTGGAGGACATGACCACCATCGAGCGCGACACGGTCTACGTGCAGCTGCCGCAGGTGTCCACGCGGGCCTTCAGCCAGAGAACGCGCCTCAAGGCCGGCCAGACGCTCGTTCTGGCGGGTTTCGAGCAGGACACGGCCCAGGCCGTGAAGAACCTGGGGCTCATCTCCGCCGGCAAGACCGGCGAGTCCGCCAAGACCCTGCTGGTCATCACCATCGAACTGGAGGGGGCCGACAATGTCTAGCATGACCGACGAACATGGAGCCGGCGGCCTGCATGGCGGCTCCGAAGCCGCCGGGACCATGACAGGCGGTCCCGGGGCTGCCGGGTCCATGACAGGCGGTCCCATGGAGCATGGCTCCGCTGCCGGCGGCTCCGCAGAGGCCGGGTCCCAAAATGCGGCCGGAGCAGGGGCTGCCGAAGACGCCCGCGGCAGGACCGCTGGCGCTGCCACCGTGCCCGTCTCAGGTGTCGCCTTCCAGCACTGCCTGCCCGGCCGGCACGGCACCCTTGTCGCCGGTCTGGTCTGGGAGCGCGTGACCGACGCCCCTGCCGGCCTGTCCGGGCTGAATGCCGCAGGCGCAAGGACCCGCTCGGGCAGGCGCAGCCGCCGCAGTGCCGGCCAGACTTCCGGCCAGACTTTCGATCAGACCGGCGGTCAGCCTTCGGGACCGACCTTGGGTCAGGCGTACGGGCAGAGCGGCGGGCGGCCTTCCAGTGAGGCCTGCGCCTCCGTGTACGACCACCGTCTGGTGCAGGACGATCTGGCCGGTCTGGGGGCCCTGAGCGGCCCTGCTCCCGCCCCCAAGGCCCCGACCTCCCTTGCCGCCCTCATCCTGCGCCTGCGCGGCGAGGGCGTGGAGATCTGGCCCCTGCCCGCCTCGCGCGCCCCTGAAGGACGCACCTTCCGCTCCCTTATGGAGGGAATCCTTGCGGCTGGAAAGGCCCGGGAGACCGGAGCCGCACCCGAAGCAGCTGCCCAAGCCTCGTCAGAGGACGCTTCAGGAAGCCCCTGCTGCTGGTACGTCTGGGCGGCCAGGCAGGGACGGCTCTCGGCCAGAGCGGACCGCTGCCTGGCCTCCCGCGAAGAGGCCCTGCGCCTTGCCGCAAGCCTTGCCGACAGTCTGGGACTGGATGGGGTGCATGAGCTCTCCCCCGCGCAGGTCGAGGCGGAGCTTGCCGCCCTGGACCGTCTGCCGGGCTCGTCCTGGCGCGCCTGCCGCCTCAAGGCCATCGGCCCCGCGCGATCCCGCCGCCATGCGGGCCTGGCCCTGGCAGCGGTCGCGGCCGCGGGCCTGCTCATGGGCGGGCAGGCTGTCTGGACGCACTGGCAGGAGGGGGGCTTCTCGTCCGTCTCCGCCGCCTCCGAGAAGGAGAAGCTCAGAAACGCCATCCTGGCCCATCCGGAGCGGCATTTTGCCGCGGGCTTTGTGACGGCCCCCTCGGCCGCGGACTTCGCGCGCACGGCCCTGCCGGCCATGCTGGCCTTTCCGGCCCAGGCCAGCGGCTGGCAGCTGGAGGCCCTGACCGCCTCCGTCATTCCCGAGAAGGCGCAGGGAAAGGCTGGCGGAGCTTCGGACCGGAACAGGGCCCGGGACAAGGCCCCGGACACGGCCGACACGACAGACAGCAGGAC
>JAUNSE010000406.1 GCA_030539415.1 Desulfovibrionaceae bacterium | reverse complement strand
GTCGGGCTTCGGCAGATCTTCCATGGTTTCCAGGATGCCGCCCTCGTGCAGGGTCAGGCCGGCCGCGCCGTGGCGTTCGGCATTGGCCAGAATGTTGGCGCAGCGGGCGGGCTTGCGCTCCACGGCGTGCACCGCGAGCCCGGGCTGCAGGAGGGCGGCCTCGAGGCCGACCGAGCCCGCGCCCGCGCCCAGATCCCAGAGCACGCCGCGCGGCGGCAGATCGAGGCAGGAGAGCACGACCGGGCGCAGGCGCCTGGCCGTGAGGCAGTGGTTTTCGAAGGCGAGCTCCGTGTCCGCAAGGCCCAGGGGCAGGGTCGGGGATGCCGCGCCCCGCGGCAGCAGGACCAGGATGCTGGTGGGGCCGAAGGCGAGATCCGCGGCCTCTGCCAGCGTGCCGCGGAAAAGGCGCTCCTCCTCGGTGCCGAGCTTCTCGGCCGCAAGGCAGAGCCTGCCGGCCGAGGCCGGATGGACGCGGAGCAGGGCCTGGGCGAGCTTGCCGCCGGTCAGGGGGAGGCCGGCGTAGATGACGGCAAGCTCGGCCTCCAGCATGGGCCGCAGGGGCGATGTGCCGGCGTGCACGGAGAAGAGGCGCGCTTTGTCCCAGGGCAGGCCCAGGCGGTGAAAGAGCGCCTGAAAGGCCGTGGTGCCGGGATGGAAGCGGACCTGGAAGGGCAGGGAGAGAAGGGTGCAGCCGAAGGGGGAGGACTGCTCGGGGGAAAATTCGGCAAGAAGTCTCGCCAGGGTGCCGCCGAGGCCGTGGTAGAGGGCGTCGCCCGAGGCCAGGACGGCGCAGCGCTGCCCGCGCATGGCGAGCGCCACGGCGTCGAGCAGGGCCTTCTGCGGGGAGGGGGAGAGAGGGTGCGGCTCCGGGCCGCCGTCCGCGGGAGCGGGCAGGCGCGCGGCAAGGCCGGCCGAGCCGAAGACGTGTCCGCAGGCGAGGCACAGGGCCAGGGCGTCGGCGGACAGGGGGCCTGTGCCGCAGGAGACAATGTCCAGAGAGCCGGCGCGCGGGCCGGCGGATCCGTCCGGACCGGCAGGCCTGGCCTGCTCCGGCCGGAGGGCGGGGGAGGGCTGTCCGTGCATGAACTGTCAGTCCTGTTGTCCGGGGAGGGAGTGTGAGGGCGTGGGGGAGGGGGTGTCCAGGCCGTCTGCATCCGCAAGGAAGGTCCGGTCCGGAACAAGGCGCGTGACGCGCCCCGAAAAGTCTGTCAGAAGCAGGGCGAAGGAGGGGGGAGGGGCTTGCGCCTCCCCTTCTTTAGCAGGGTCGCGGCACAGTCTCAAGAAGCGCGGCAGGGCGAGAGCCGCGAGATCGGCGATGACGGCCTCCTGTCCGGCTGCGTCCAGCATCTCCATGGCCTGGCGCATGCTGGGGCAGGCAAGGGCCGCGGCCGCAAGCTCCGGCCGCTCGGGGTACAGCAGGCCCAGGCGCTCGGCGAGCAGGGCCATGTCCTGGCCGACTTTGTGGGCATGGGTGTTGTCGTGCCCCGCGGCGTACTTCAGAAGCTTGCCCGGCATGCAGCAGACAATGATTCTCTCCAGCGCGAAGGCCCGCGCGGCCCGCAGGCTCTCGCCGACGAAATCGGCGATGGAGACGAAGGAGGTCTCGTCCATATGGTCCGGCAGGCGCGGCAGATCGTCCGTTCCGGAGCCTTCGCAGCGGGCGAGGCACCACTCCCTTGCCGACTGCAGGGTGCGCCGCCCCGTGCACAGCACGGCCGTGCGCCCGGCTCTGGCCGCGGCCCGCAGGCAGACGCGCACGGTGGCCATGTAGGCCTCGTGGCTGAAGGGGCGCACAAGGCCCGTCGTGCCCAGGAGCGAGAGGCCGCCCTCGATGCCGAGCGTTCTGTTGAGGGTCTTCGCGGCCAGGGCCGCGCCCTCGGGGATGGCGATTTCGGCAAGCCACAGGCCCTCGCCGATTCCCGCCCGCGCCAGATTGGCGGCCAGCATGGCGAGCACGCCGGGATTGACGGCCCAGCGGCCCTTTCGGCAGTCAAGGCCGTCCCTCGTGCACACGCCCACCCCGCTGACGCAGTGCAGGCGCACGCGGGCGGCTTTCGCGGCAAGTTCGATGTCCCGTTCGTCCGAACCGGTGTCGGGCCCGGCGCCAGTTCCTGCGTCGGACCGGGCGCCGGCCCCGGTGTCGGCTCCGCCGACCGGCGGGATGCCGTCCAGGAGCGTCAGGCGGCCGTACACGACAAGGCCGTGGGTGCAGTCCGGATCGTCGCCGCCGTTCTTGCGCACGCGCGTCCAGCCCGGCCAGGCGGCGTCTGGCGGGTCCAGGGGGATGCCGCGCGTTGCGCCGTCGCCGAAGAGCAGGGGCACCGAGTCTTCGGCCTGCCCCTTGAGGGCGAGCAGGGAGGCCGTCAGCGCGGCAGCGGCCGCGGCGCCGGTGGTGTAGCCCCAGCGCAGCTCGCCGGACTCGGGCAGGGGCGAGCCGTCCCACCACTCCCAGTGATCGGGCACGGGGGCGAGGCCCTTTTCCGCGGACCTGCCGGAAGCTGCGGTCACGCGCCGCTCCGGCGGGCCAGGGCGGCCTCGATGAGGGCGTGCAGACAGGCCACGGCCAGCGGGGATCCGCCGCGGCGGCCCTCCAGCACGATC
>JAUNSE010000405.1:1569-2606 GCA_030539415.1 Desulfovibrionaceae bacterium | reverse complement strand
TGTACCGGGCAATCAGATCGTCGATGTACGCAAGCGCCGTCTCGAAGCGGCAGAGAGGAAGGAACTGGCTTTGCCCCTTGCTGATCTCCACCGTGCGCCTCTGTCCGGCCCAGGCATAGAGATCCTGAAACAGGCAGCGATGGATGGCGAAAAGCGTCTCGGAGCCGGTTATGCGGACGGGATTTGTCCGCAGCTCCTGCAGGCGCCGCGCCGTGGCCCCCGCTTCCGCAAACGGCAGTATCCCGTCATCGGCGATGCCGGCAAGATTGCGCAGGACGCCCGTCTCCGGGTCCGTGTACAGAGAATCAGGATCGGTGCAGGGGCTGTTCGGCATGGGCTTTGTCCTTCGCCGCCTGGACGAACTCCTTGAAACTGAGTTTGCCGAGCATATAGTCGCGGATGAGCTCGATGCCCTTCCTGGTGGGCTCCCAGCCCTCGAACATGTTCGAGCCTATGGCCGACGCCGCGGATTCCCAGGTTTCCTGCGAGGGAAAGGGCACGCCCATGATGGTCAGGGAATCGCGGTCAATGGGGATTGGCTTGTACATGTTTACACCTATCTTGCTCTAATATCCTGTCATAGCAGAAGAAATTTGAGGTTGCAAGAGTCCTGAGCCGGGCTCTCCGGCCCGTGCCGGAGAGTCTGCGAAGGGTCAGGTCCGGGGAGGGCGCCTTCTGGCGCAGGCCCTGTGCCGGGCTGGTCCCGGGCTCGTCCTGGGGCTGCACCGGAAGGGCCCGCGGGCCGGGACGGCGCGCTCTCAGACCCTGCGGTAGCGCTGGCGCGGGTTTCTGGCCTTTTCCGTGGGCTCGATAAGGCCCTCCCTGACCAGCTCCCGCAGGGCCTTGTTCACCGTGGAGCGGGACAGCCCGGAGAGTTCGACGATCGTCCTGACGGACAGGCAGGCGCCTTCCTTCAGTCTGTTCAGAATGGCCTCCTTCAGGCTGTCTGTGGCAGGGAGATCGGACGGCAGCGCCTTCCGGTGCCCGGCCCCGTCCCCGAAGCAGGGACCGGTTCCGGCCCCGAAGCAGGGATCGGT
>JAUNSE010000405.1:0-1559 GCA_030539415.1 Desulfovibrionaceae bacterium | reverse complement strand
GCCCGCCCCTTCAGGGCGACGGGCCTTCAGGAAGGTGATGGTGAAGGCACCCGGCGTGCTGTCGATCCGGGGAGGATGCATGTTCTCGCCGTCGAGCGCCGCGCATATGAGCGCCATGCCGCAGCCCCTGCCGGCACCGACATGCTTTCCGCCATCAAGAGGCGTTGTCTCCAGAATGGCGGCAAGATGCTGGTTGCGGACGCCGGTCATGCCGGAAATGCCGGGCATGTCCGGATTGCTGCGATTGCCGAGATTGTCGCGACTGCCCGGCTGCGGACCGGGCCAGCCGTGCAGGCCGCCGGGACTGGCGATGGTCAGGCAGTCGGAGAACAGGCTGACCGCGACCGGAAACGCCCGGCCTTCGGGGGAATAGTCCCTGTGCAGCAGGGCGTTGGCCAGCGCCTCGCGCACGGCCTCCAGGGGATAGTCGGGAACGTCCCTTCTGAAGGCCCCCTCGACAATGGCCCCTGTGCGCATGTTGCGCTGGACGCAGGCCAGGGTGTCGCGGATGAGCGCGGGTATTGGGCCGACAAGGCGCTGGCTTTCCAGAATACGGCTGTCGGAGCAGAGGACGGCATGGTCCGCCCTGTCGTGCAGGTGGCAGGCAAAGGTGACGCACAGCGAGGGAAAGAATTTCTGCGGAATTCTCCCCAGGGCGGCAAGGCCGGCCACGGTCGGCACAAGGCCGTCGCCGGACCTTGCGACGACGCGCAGATCCTCCAGCACCTCCAGATCGGACCTGTTCGCGAAGACTCCCGGGTGCAGGGCCCTCTGCCGGCCGGCAAAAAGCCTGACAAGCGTCCTGTCCAGGTCGTCCAGGCAGGCCTCGGGCACGCTCTCCCTGTCCCAGACAGGCTGGCTGCCCTCCTCGGCCAGTCTGGCGATTTCGTAGCCTGTGAGCTGCCGGTCGCCGTCGGCTGTGCGGATGAAGGAGCCGGCATGGCTGCCCCGGAGCGTGATGTAACAGGGCCTCTCCCCGGTTGGCACGGGAAAGACGCGCGCCGCAACGACTTCCCCCTTTTCAAGGGGCAGAACGGCCGCCTCGGGACGAACGGCCGGCGTCAGGCTCAGGCCCGCGGCAAAAAGGCCCTCCAGAACGGCACGGGCGTCGAAATCCGCCAGCGGGGAGAAACTGTCCCTGGAGAGGCCCAGCAGAATCAGGCCGCCCGAGGGGCTGTTGGCAAAGGCGGAGAGGGTCTCGGGAATGGAGGAGGGCAGGCAGCGCCGGCAGGCCGCGACCTCGCAGGTGCGCCTGTCAAAGCCTTGTCTGCGCAGTCTGCCGACAAAGGCGGCCAGTTCCTCTTCGTTCATGCGTGTGCTCCTCTTGCTGTCTGCTCTTTGCAGTCAGGGTGTTTTGTGTGCCGGATGCGCCCGCCGCCCGGAAAGGAAAGCGTGCGGCAAAGCGGCCGCCGGCCGGCTCGAAACCAGCTGCCGAGTCGCTGCGAACTGGTTCGCAACTGGTTTGCAACTGATCACGAACTGGTGACAGACTGGTCATGCCTCAGGAAAGAGCCGGTGTCAAGCACTCTTTCGGGACGGCGGAGCCGCTGCCTGTCCCG
>JAUNSE010000011.1 GCA_030539415.1 Desulfovibrionaceae bacterium | reverse complement strand
TCAGTCCTTGAGGCCGTACCCCTCTAAAATCAACATTTTGGTTCAACAGAGCCTTTTGTTTGCGCCTCCCGGCCTGCGCTCCCTTCCTCCTTCTGCCGCGTCCGACTCCCCCCTGTCTCCGCTTCCCGCCCGCGCCTTCCCCCGCTTGCGTCCCTCACCCTTTCATTTCCGGCCTCCTCCCTTTCCAGGTCATGCCGAAGCATGCCGACGGCGGAGAGAGGAGGGCCCAAGGAGCTGCCATGCAGTATCTGCGTCTGACCACCCATGATCCCTCCTACAACCTTGCCGTGGAGGAGGCTCTCTTCTCCGCGCTGAATCCTGACAGCGAACCCTGCTTCATGCTCTGGCAGAACGGGCCGAGCGTCATTGTCGGCTGTCACCAGAATGCCATGGAGGAGGTGAACGCCGAGGAGGTGCGCAGACGATCCCTGCCTGTGGTGCGCCGGAGCACGGGCGGCGGCGCGGTCTATCACGATCTGGGCAATCTCAACTTCTCCTTTCTGGAGTACCGTCCCGGCGTCCGCAAGGTGGACTTCCGGCACTATCTCGAGCCCATTGTGCGCGCCCTGGGCAGGTGCGGTGTCGACGCCCGGATCTCCGGACGCAATGACCTGGAGGCCGGCGGCCGCAAGATTTCCGGCTCGGCCCAGCGTCTGGCGCAGGGCCGCGTCCTGCATCACGGCACCCTGCTGGTGGATGCGGACTTCGAGGACATGACCATGGCGCTGCATCCGGACCCGGAAAAGTACATGTCCAAGGGGGTGGCTTCTGTCCGGGCGAGGGTGGCCAACATCAGCGAGTTCTGGAAGGCAGGCACGACGCTGGAGGACCTGTGCGGCGTGCTGGCCGACGAGATGGGCGCGGTGCCGGCCGATCTGCCCGAGGCCGCGCACAGGGAGGCCCTGCGTCTGCAGGCCGAAAAGTACGGGCGCTGGGAATGGAATATCGGCGCCTCGCCAAAATTCACCAGCTCCACGGCCCGCCGCTTTCCCTGGGGCCGCGTGCAGGTCTGCCTGCAGGTCGAGAAGGGCATTGTCACGGCCTGCCGCATATACGGCGACTTCTTCGCCGTCGAGCCGACAGCCCGGCTCGAGGCGCTTCTGACAGGCTGCCAGGCCCGCAGGGAGGCGTTCGACGATGCCCTGAAGGGGGCGGACCTCAGCCAGTGGTTCAGCGGCTGCCAGGAAGACGAAATGCGGGCCTTTCTGCTGGCCGCGCTCTAGAATGCAGGGCTGCGCGCAGGGCCGGACCCGGCGTTGGACGGCGGCGGAAGGGGAAAGTTTGGGAAAAATTTCTCCGCCCGCCGCCGCACGCTTTTTTCATGGCGTCTATCCTGCCGGAAGCCTGAATAAATATTGCGTACCGAGACATTCTGACGGCAAACCTTGTCGGAAATCCGGGGCAATTCTTGTTTTCGCAGTGCCGCTATGCTATTTTCCACGCACCCAAAATTCATGCGCTCTCCTGCTGCGGAAACGGCCGGGGAGCGCGAACAAGACATCTTCAGGAGGATGCATGGCCGACATTCTGTCAACGCCTCTGACTGCCTGGCACGAGGCGCACGGCGCGAAAATGGCGCCCTTCGCGGGATGGAACATGCCCATTCAGTATGAGGGAATTCTTGCGGAGCACAAGCACACCCGCGAATCCGCCTCGGTTTTCGACATCTGCCATATGGGCGAGTTCCTGATCAGCGGTCCTGGAGCGCAGGAAGCCCTGATGAAGGCCGTCAGTCACAGCCTGGCCAATCTGGCCGAAGGCCGCTGCCGCTACGGCTTCATTCTGAACGAGCAGGGCGGCGTGCTTGATGACTGCATCATCTACCACCTCGGCCCCGACTACTTCATGGTGGTCGTCAACGCGGCCTGCTGCGAGCAGGACTTCAATGTCCTGAAATCCCGCCTGGCCGGCCTCAAGGTGGAGGATATCTCCGAAAGGACCGCCAAGATTGACCTGCAGGGCCCCAAAGCCGTGGAAGTCATGGAGGATTTCCTTGGCGAGGACCTGCACGACCTCGGCTATTTCGCCTTCCGCTACACCACCTGGCAGGGATCGAAGATGATGGTGAGCCGCACCGGCTACACCGGCGAGCTGGGCTATGAGCTCTACATCGATGCCTCAAGGGCCGTGGATCTGTGGGAAGGCCTGCTCGGCGATGCCCGCGTCCGTCCCGCCGGCCTTGGCGCCCGCGACACCCTGCGCATGGAAAGCGGCCTGGCTCTCTACGGCCACGAGCTCGACACGGAGCACACGCCCGTCGAAGCCGGCATGGGCATCATGATGAAGAGCGAGGCGGACTACGTGGGCAGGGCCGGACTGGCCGCAGTCCGGGAGAAGCTTCTGCCTCTGGAGCTTGACGGCCGCCGCGCCCCCCGCCACGGCGACAGCATCGAACTCGACGGCAAGGTGGTGGGCCGCGTGACCTCCGGCACCTTCGCCCCCTCCCTGAACAGGGCCATTGCCTTTGCCTGGGTGAAGGCCGAGGCCGCCGATGCCGGCTCCTACGAAGTCGTGACGCCCAGAGCGCGGCTTGCCGCCAAAACCGTTTCCCTGCCCTTCTACAAGCAGGGCACTGCCCGCACCAAGCTCGCCCCCAAGGCCTGATCTCGGGCTTGAACCGGGAGCGGGGCGGTCCCGCAGACTGCCGCTGCGGACGAGGCCCCCGGCCGTCCTGATTCCCCGGGGCGGACAGACGGCAGACACGCAGCAGTCAGCCAATCATCAACAAATATCGCGCCGAGGAGGTGCATCATGTCCAATCCCACCGATCTCAAGTACGTCAAGAGCCATGAATGGGTCCGCATCGAGGGCGAGGAAGCCGTTGTCGGCATCAGCCAGTTCGCGCAGGAAGCTCTGGGCGACATCACCTATGTGGAGATTCCGCAGGTTGACGACGAAGTCGAGGCCGGCAGCGAATGCGGCTCCCTTGAGTCCGTCAAGGCCGCGAGCGATCTCATCTCGCCTGTTTCCGGCAAGGTCATCGCGATCAACGAGGAACTGGAAAACGCCCCCGAAATCATCAATCAGGATCCCTACGGCAAGGGCTGGATCTACCGCGTGAAGCTGAGCGGCCTGCCCGACGATCTGCTTGATGCCGCCGTCTACGAGGCCGTGTGCGCCGAAGAAAGCCACTAGTGCGGAGGAGAAATGCCGTACATTCCTCATACTCAGGCCGAGCTTGAGGCCATGCTGGGAGCCGTGGGCGTCAAAACCCTCGACGATCTCTTCGCCGACATCGCTCCGGACCTGCGTCCCCGAAAATTCCTTCCCGCCGAAGGCATGACCGAGCAGGAGGTGCGCGCCAAATGCGAGCGCCTGGCCGGTGCCAACAAACAGCTCCTGTCCTTCCTCGGCGCCGGCTACTACGACCACGCCATTCCCTCGGCCGTGGACGCGCTGGCCGGCCAGTCCGCCTTTGTGACCGCCTACACGCCCTATCAGGCCGAATGCTCCCAGGGCACCCTGCAGGCCATCTTCGAATTCCAGACGGCGGTGACCCGCCTCATGGAAATGGACTGCGCCAATGCCTCCCTGTATGACGGCGGCTCCGCGCTGTTCGAGGCGTCCACCATGTGCGTGCGCGCGAGCAGGAACAGAAGCCGGATTGTCATCGACGAGGGCGTCAATCCGATCTGGCGCAAGATGCTGGCGACCTACGCCCACAATCTGCCCATGGAGTTCGTGCTCGTTCCGCACAGAAACGGCGCCCCGGACAAGGATGCTCTCAAGGCCGCCATCGACGACAAGACCGCGGGCGTTGTGGTGCAGAACCCCAACTTCTTCGGTGTGGTCGCGGACTATGCCGATGTCTTCGCCGCCGCGCATGCCGTGAAGGCGCTCGGCGTCATTGCCGTCAATCCGGTGATGCAGAGCGTGCTCAAGACGCCCGGCGCCATGGGCGCGGACATTGCCGTGGCCGAAGGCCAGGGCCTGGGTCTTCCGCTCAGCTTCGGCGGCCCCTATCTGGGACTCATGGCCTGCACCAAGGCCCTCGTGCGCCAGATGCCCGGCCGTCTTGTGGGCCGCACCCATGACAAGGAGGGCCGCACCGGCTACGTGCTCACCCTGCAGGCCCGCGAGCAGCACATCCGCCGCGCCAAGGCCACTTCCAACATCTGCTCCAACCAGAGCCTGTGCGCCCTGCGCTGCCTCATCTATCTGTCGCTGATGGGACCGCAGGGACTTGCCGACGTGGCCGAAAGCAGCATGTCCGCCGCGCATCTGGCCGTGGAGCGCCTGACGTCCATTCCCGGAGTGAGTCTGCTGAACGACCAGCCCTACGCCAACGAGGCGGCCCTGGTGCTGCCCGTGCCGGCTGAGGCGGTCGTACGCCGCTGCATGGCCTCCGGCCACCGCTGCGTTCCCGGCTATCCGGCCGTCAGGGCCTACAAGGGGCTGGACAATGTGCTGGTGCTGGCCTGCACCGAGAAACACACGGCGGGTCAGATGGAGACCCTGGTCTGCGACATGGCCCGGGCCATAGCCGACATCCAGGCCGATGAAGCCTTTGCCGGCTAGGGAGGACGCATGCAGACTATTTTTGAAAAATCCGTTCCCGGTCGTCATTCCCTGGGCCTTGGTCCCAGGCCCGCGGCGAAAAAGGCCGCGGACCTTCTGCCCGCCGGCCTCCTGAGAGACAAGCCGGCCCGTCTGCCCGAATGCTCCGAGCTGGATGTGGTCCGCCACTTCACCCAGCTGGCCGGACGCAACTACAGCGTGGACGCCAACTTCTATCCTCTGGGCTCGTGCACAATGAAGTACAATCCCAGAATCTGCGAGGAAGTGAGCGCGCTGTCCGGCTTCGCCCGCATGCATCCCCTGACTGCGCAGCTTGACGGGGGCAGGACAAGCCAGGGCGCCATGCAGTGCCTGTACGAGCTTGAGCGCAGCCTCTGCGCCATCACCGGCATGGGCGGCTTCACCCTGCAGCCCATGGCCGGCGCCAACGGCGAGTTCACGGGCGTGTCCGTCATTGCCGCCTATCACAGCTCCAAGGGGCGCGACCGCCGCATCATGCTGATCCCCGACGCGGCCCACGGCACCAATCCCGCCTCGGCCGCCATGGCCGGCTTCACGGTCGTCAACCTGGAGTCTAAGGACGGCATGGTCGACCCCGCGGCCGTGAAGGAGGCCATCGACAAGTACGGCGAGCAGATTGCCGGCCTGATGATGACCTGCCCCAACACTCTGGGCCTGATGGAACTGCATCTGAAGGAGATCGTCTCCCTGCTGCACGGCATCGACGCGCTGCTCTACTACGATGGCGCCAACATGAACGCCATTCTGGGCAAGATGCGCGTGGGTGACGCCGGCTTCGACGTGGTCCATCTGAACCTGCACAAGACCTTCTCCACGCCCCATGGCGGCGGCGGCCCCGGCGCCGGTCCGGTGGGCGTCTGCGAGCGCCTCATTCCCTTCCTGCCCTCTCCCCGCGTCGGCAAGAATGCCGATGGCAGCTACTCCTTCCTGCCCGAAAGCGAACTCAGCATCGGCAAGGTCGGTCCCTTCTACGGAAGCTTCGGCGTCCTGCTCAGGGCTCTGGCCTACATCTGGCGCCTGGGCGGCGAGGGGCTGCAGCGAGTGGCCGAATACGCCGTGCTCAACGCCAACTATCTGCGCGTGCAGCTGAAGGACGTGCTGGACGAACCCTTCGACCGCATATGCATGCACGAGTTCGTGGCTTCGGCCCCGCACGGCATGCGCGCCCTGGACATTGCCAAGGGGCTGCTTGAGCGCGGCATGCACGCGCCCACCATGTACTTCCCGCTCCTGGTGCACGAATGCCTCATGCCCGAGCCCACCGAGACCGAAAGCAAGCAGACGCTCGACGAGTTCTGCCAGCTGCTGCGCGAAATCGTGGCTCACGGCAAGGAGGACCCTGCCTGGCTTGAAGCCGCGCCGAGAGGACTGCCCGTGTCCCGCATGGACGAGACCGAGGCTGCCCGCCGCATGGTGCTGACCGAAGACATGTAGGGCCGGCTGCCGGCACTCCGACTTGAAACCGAAGGGGGATCCGTACAGGCGGATCCCTCTTTTTTTGTGCCCGGCGCGTCCTGCAACGGGCCGAAGCGCACCTCCGGAGTCAGAATCGTAAAGCCGCCGGGCATGGGGCCTGTTTGCGAGCATCGCCGCAGGCGCATAGCCGGCAGCAGAAAAGGGGGAAAAATTTTTTCTTTTATTTTTCAGGCGGGAATAGAATGCAGATGTTTTTTTTCACTTGGATTGCCGGAGATATTGGATAAACCGATTTTTCGGAAGATAAAAATTTCACAGTTGATGTTTGGCCTGTGTTGTGAAACGCTGAAATAAGACGATATTTGCGCAGAATTGAATCACGACGGACATGAAGACAATCAGATGCTTGTATCAGACTGCCGCCAGAGCCGAGGTCTTGACTGCTGCTGTATTTTGACGACTAAAAGACGAAATACCAACAATAAAATTGATGCATTTTTATAAATATAAGTTGATTGAATTTTGTTTTTAATGAAAAAATAATTATTTTGTGACATGAAAAAATAAAATTTAAAAAAGGTTGTACCAATTTCAGCGGGCAAGCATAACCATGTTTGAACATGCAAACAGTGTCTTTGGGAAATGGCCGGGCTGAAATCCGAGTTTTACTTGGCAAATAATTCTGTTCCAGTCGATGATAAAATAGGGAAGCCGTCAGGTGTGAATGCGTAAAGGCTGTCAGGATGCTCTATAGAAAAATTAAGGCTGTATAAAAAAACATTATGACAGTGCCAATATATTTTTAAATATAGTCTATTTCAGGGAGAATGTTTAAGGTTTCTGTGTGCAGTTTTATAAAGATAGATGGCTTTCTAAATGGTTTATCCAATTTCAAGAAATGTTTTGCAATATTGTTTGTGTGATCAGTCAATAGTTTTATAAAGAAACGCGAAAAAGTTAGAAGATTATTTTCTGATTTTTTTGACAGAAAATGTCTTGTGTGGTAAGACCCGCCAAGAAGTTGCGTTGCTGCGTTAGATGACTTTCCCGTCTCCGCTCTGCATGCTTCTGCCGACCCCGGAAGCTTTATGCAGACACTGCACAGCATCCGTCCGTGTCCTGAGGCAAGTGAATCATGCCGGTCGGAGCTGTCTGAAGGCGGGCGAGCGCACAGTTTAGGCATCTATCAGAATAAATTTCTGTCACAGACTCGCAAGTTGAATCATATGGGAGGATTCATGAGCATTGAGTTACTGGCGTTCTGCGCCTTTCTACCCATCCTTGTAGCCCTGATTCTCATGGCCGGCCTGCGCTGGTCGTCCATGAGAGCCATGCCCCTTGCCTGGCTTACCGCCGTTGTTCTCGGTCTTACCGTGTGGGATCTGACCGGCATGCGCATCGCGGCGCTCACCCTGCAGGGTGTCATCACGGCAGCCGGCGTGCTCATCATTGTTTTCGGCGCCCTGCTCATCTACTACACCCTGACCTACAGCGGCGCCATGGAAACCATTCAGGCCGGCATGACGAAAATCAGTCCGGACCGCCGCATTCAGGCCGTTGTCATCGGCTTCATTGAAGGCGCCGCCGGCTTCGGCACGCCTGCCGCTCTGGCCGCCCCGCTGCTGCTCGGCCTCGGCTTCCCCCCCATGTGCGCGGCCATCATATGCCTGTGCTACAACAGCGTGCCCGTGACCTTCGGCGCGGTCGGCACCCCCGTTCTGCAGGGCTTCGCCTCCGCCTGTGACATCGGTCTGCAGGCTCTCGGCGTGACGGACTCCGCCGTCTTCTACAAGCTGATCGGCGAATACAGCACGCTGATGCACACTCCCATGCTCTTCATCCTGCCCGTCTTCATGCTCGGCTTCATGACCCGCCTGTACGGCAGGAACAAGAGCTGGAGCGAAGGCTTCGCCATCTGGAAGTACTGCCTCATGGCCTCCGTGGTCTTCGGCATCCCCTACTACATCATGGCATGGGTTGTCGGTCCCGAGCTGCCCTCCCTGGTCGGCGGCATCATCGGCCTCGCCGCCCTCATCAAGCTGACCCAGATGGGCGTCTGCGTGCCCAAGGACGTGCGCGAAGGCAAGCACTGGGACTTCGATCCCATCGACAAGTGGGACAGCACCTGGATTGGCGCCATCAAGCCCACCGGCAAGGTTGACTACAAGGAGCACATGAGCCAGACCATGGCCTGGATGCCCTACATCCTCTGCGGCCTGCTCCTCGTCATCACCCGCGTGCCCGCCTTCCATCTGAAGCCCATCATCACCGACCCCATCTTCAACATCGGCGCCAGCAACATCCTCGGCGAGCAGGGCGTCAACTCCTATATCGCCATCCTCAACCTGCCCGGCACCATCCCCTTCATCCTGGTCTCCCTCGTCACCATCTTCATGCACGGCATGCTGCGCAATGACGAAATCGGCTCCAACAAGGTCCGCATGGCCTGGGGCACCGCGCTCAACAAGATGGTCGCCCCCACCGTCTCGCTGCTCGCCGCCGTGGCCCTGGTTTCCATCTTCCGCGGCTCCGGCGTCAGTGAAGCCACCAACGGCATCTCCATGCCCATGGCTCTGGCCACCTTCCTGTCCGACCTCGCCGGCGGCGCCTGGCCCATGCTGGCCTCCTATGTCGGCGGCCTCGGCGCCTTCATCACCGGCTCCAACACTGTTTCGGACATGATGTTCGCCAACTTCCAGTGGGACATGGCAACCCAGCTGAGCTACAATCTTGACCAGCACTTCATCATTCTGGCTGCCCAGGCCGCCGGCGGCGCCATGGGCAACATGATCTGCGTGCACAACATCGTGGCCGCCTGCGCCGTCACCGGCCTCATCGGCAGGGAAGGCGACATCCTGCGCAAGACCTTCTGGCCCTTCATGCTCTACGGTCTGTGCGTCGGCATAGTGGCCATCATCCTCATGTAGTCCTTTGAGACGCCGCTCCGTCCAGGCAGGTCCGCCCAGCAAAAGCAGGGCGGCCCCATGACGGAGTCCTCCAAAGCACCCCGGCCGGCTCCTCTGGAGCCGGCCTTTTATGTCCGGCGCGCGTCCGAGTCGGGAGAGGACGGGGCCGGACGCAGGACATGTTTTTCATGAGAAGCAAACCTGAAAAGCACGATGAGCGGCCGTGGAAAATGGAATGCGGAGACTGCGCAAAATTTTCTCTTTTCTGTTTCAGAACACCCTTCGGCTGCGAGCCGAAGATAGAGGCTATCCTGTCTGCATAACAGACAATTTTTTACAGCCATCTCGGCCGAACCGCCTTGACAGAATGTCCTTTTCATGTAACGCTTGTACCAATAGATTGTCTGTTTTTGCGGGGTGCAGCCGACAGCGGAAATCGCGGGAAAAATGGCCGATCAGGAGTCATCCTGCTCGGAGGGCAAACAGCTTTCCCGTCCGGCGAAAGCCTGTCTGATGTCCGACGACATATGGCTGTCTGCGTCACAAGCGTCATGCCGTATGTCCTGTTCCCTGCTGTCCAGACCAATTTGTGTCTCTTTCTGGTTTGATCTTGTTTCGATGCGCTGAACGTTGAGAATCTGCATTGTTAAGTGCTTCATGTTCTTGCATTGGACATAAAACCTTTTTCATAGTGTACTAGCTTGGTTCTCTATTACTTGGATTCAGGAGACTTGTATGTCCGAAATCAACAAGGAACTCGTGGAAAAATTTACCACGATGGCGACAGCCGTGAATGCCACAGTGGTGGAACTGCCTTCCAGGGAAGACGCCTACAAGTACGTCGTCGACCTGACTGTCAGCAAAGACCCCTGTGAAATGCTCGCGGACGAGCCCGGCACCGAGAAGGGCCCCCTCGGCCCCAATCGCGTTCCCACCCGTGTGCAGCGCATTCTGTCCGTGCCGCAGCTGAACGATGAGGAATTTGCCTCTGTCGAAGCCTATGCCAAGGAAAAAGGCAATATCCTCTGCATCCGCGAGGGTGTGCGCAAGTACGGCGCCGGCCTGGATGTGGGCGTCATCAATGCCGTGGCCGGCGTGGCCGCCAGCGGCACCTGTCTTTGCCCCAATACGGACGAGGACGTGCGCCTCTCCAGCATGCTCTGCGAAATCAGCGTGCTGCTTCTCGACAAATCCACCATTCGTCCCGACCTGCCCTCCATCGCCGGTCTCATGCGCGAATGCATCGGCCAGGGCCCCGAGCCGTCCTTCAACGCCCTCATCACCGGTCCCAGCCGCACTGCCGACATCGAATGCGTCGGCGCGGTCGGCGTCCATGGCCCCCTGGCCATGCATATCATTCTTCTGGAGGCCTAAGCGATGCAGACTGCACCCAAGACATACAGCGAGTACAGCAAGGAAATTGATGAAGCGCTGCACGACGAACAGCTGCGCAAAACCATGGGCGCCTATGCCGTTGTGTACCGCACGAACCGCGCCAACGTCATGCGCGACATCGACGAAAAGGCTCTCATCAAGCAGATTGCCGATTTCAAGGACGATGCGTGTGCGCACATGGAAGAACTGTACCAGCAGTTCAAGGAACAGGCCGAAAAGCGCGGCGTCCATGTCCATCGCGCCATTGATGCTGCCGAAGCCAACCAGATAATCTCCGACATCGCCAAGGCCGAAGGCGTCAAGCGCATCGTCAAGTCCAAGTCCATGACTTCGGAAGAGACCCAGCTCAACGACAAGCTGGTTGCCGACGGCTACATTGTGGACGAGACCGACCTCGGCGAATGGATCATCCAGCTGCGCCACGAGCATCCCTCCCACATGGTCATGCCGGCCATTCACCTGAGCCGCTTCCAGATTGCCGAAGACTTCTCCAAGGTGACCCAGGTCAAGCAGGACCCCGACATTCAGCGCCTGGTCAAGGTCGCCCGCGTGCAGCTGCGCCGCAAGTTCCTGAGCGGCGACATGGGCATCACGGGCTGCAACTTCGCCATTGCCGAGTGCGGCGCCATCACCACCGTCACGAACGAAGGCAATGCCCGCATGGTCGAGACCATGCCCCGCGTGCACACCGTTCTGGTGGGTCTCGACAAGCTCGTGCGCCGCATCGACGATGCCATGATCGCCCTGCAGATTCTGCCCCGCAACGCCACGGCTCAGCGCATCACCTCCTATGTGACCTGGGTCTGCGGCCCCACCGCGTGGAAGGGCGAGCCCGCCGGCCAGAAGAGCATGCATATTGTCTTCCTGGACAACGGCCGCACCAAGACCGCCAAGGATCCCATCTTCAAGCAGGTCTTCCGCTGCGTGCGCTGCGGCGCCTGCACCAACGTGTGCCCTGTCTTCACCCTCATCGGCGGCCACAAGATGGGCTACATCTACATGGGCGCCATCGGTCTGATTCTGACCTACCTCTATCACGGCGAGGACAAGGCCAAGATCCTCTGCCAGAACTGCGTGGGCTGCGAATCCTGCCACAATGTCTGCTCCGGCGGCATCGACCTGCCGCGCCTCAACCGCGAAATCCGCAACCGTCTGGTGGACGACGGCAACGGTCAGGCCATGGGCTCCCTGATGAAGGTGGTCATGACCAACCGCAAGATGTTCCACTCCCTGCTGCGCTTCGCCAGCAAGGCCCAGAAGCCCTTCACCGCCGGCACCCAGTTCCAGCGCCATCTGCCCATGATCTTCCTGAAGAAGCATGACTTCAAGGCGCTGCCCGCCATTGCCGACAAGGCCTTCCGCGACATGTTCCCGAACATCACGCCCAAGGTCGACAATCCGGTGTGCCGCGTGGCCATCTTCGCCGGCTGCGCCCAGGACTTCATCTATCCCGAGCAGCTCGTGGCCGCCGTCAAGGTCATGGCCGCCAAGAAGGTGGCCGTGGACTTCCCCATGGATCAGACCTGCTGCGGCCTGCCTCTGGGCATGATGGGCCAGCGCAAGGCCGTGCAGACGGTTGCCCGCCAGAACGTGCGCGCCTTCGCCGACGGCAACTACGACTACATCATCACGCTGTGCGCCAGCTGCGGCTCCACCCTCAAGAAGGCCTACGCCGACTACCTTGAGAACGATCCCGACATCTCCGTCAGCGTGCTGAAGAAGTTCCAGGACAAGGTCATCGACTTCAGCTCCTTCTGCACGGACGTGCTCGACATCGAAGCCTCCGACTTCGTCAACACGCACGAGAAGGTCACCTTCCACGGCTCCTGCCACCAGTGCCGCGCCCTGAAGGCCGCCGACAAGTCCCGCGAGCTCATTCGTGACGCCGCGGAATACGTGCCCTGCAACGAGGAAGAGGTCTGCTGCGGCTTCGGCGGCACCTATTCTGTGAAGTTCCCCGAGATTTCCAAGGAAATCATCGCCAAGAAGGTGAAGAACATCCAGGATACCAATGCCGACCGCATTGTCATGGACTGCCCCGGCTGCGTGCTGCAGATCAAGGGCGCCCTCGAGAAGGCCAACTCCACCATCAAGGTCAGCCACCTTTCCGAGCTGATTGCCGAAAATCTCGCCAAGTAGGACGAGAGACACAAGCTGAACCGGGGGGAATCTCCCCCCGGTGAAAAATTTGAAAGGGCCGGCGCGCGAGCGCCGGCCCTTGTCGTCTGCTCTGGCAGAACTGAAAAGATGATAGCTACGGCATGGCGTGGCCGAGGGTTTCGGCGATGACAGTCGGCTGACGCTCTTCCTTGCGCACATCCTCAAGTGTGGCCTCGCCGCTCAGCACCAGAATGAAGTCAATGCCGGCATTCTCGGCCAGCTTCTTGTCCGTGCTCAGCCTGTCGCCGGCCATGACCACGGCAGCGGGAGGATACTCGGCGAAGACGGGGGCCAGCACTTCGGTTCTGGGCTTGCCGAAGATCTTTTCCGGTCTGCGTCCCGTGGCCGTCTCGTACAGACTCAGAAAACTGCCGACATCGGGGAGAGGGCCTTCCGGAGAGGGACAGACCAGATCCGGGTGCGTGGCGAAGAAGCGGACATGGGGCTTCTGCAGCAGCAGGGCGGATCGGGAGAGCTTATCGTAGGTCAGCTCGGTGTCGTACGCCAGGATGACGCATTCGGCGCCCTCCTCCTGCTGCGCGAGCTCGGGCATGCGCCCGGCCAGATCCGCCTTGAACAGGGTGTTGCCGACCACATAGGCGGTTTTTATGCCTTCGGAACGCAGATAGTCCACCAGGGGCGTCGTGGGGGAGAGAAACTGCTCCAGGCGGGCCGGTATGCCCATGCGGTTCAGCTTCTCCACATAGGACATGGGCGAGTGGGAGGTATTGTTGCTCAGAAAGCGGAAGTCCAGACGATTCCAGTTGCGCTGTATGGCCTCAACCGAAGGAGAGATGGGGATGTTGCCGAGATAGACGGTGCCGTCGAGATCGAGGACGACGCAGCGCTTGCGGCTCCAGTCAATGCTGTTCATGTTGTAACCTTGTGCACCGGGCACTGCCCGGGATAAAGGGCCGGGGCAGGCCCCGGGGGAAGTGGCAGGTGCTTCCCATGGAAGAGATGTTTGCCACAGCCGGCAAAGATCTTCCACAAGAAAACATGCTGGCCGCCAAATAACAGAAATGTGTTTTTAAGAACTGTTCAAGCAGAAAATATGCTACATAAATGTAAAAAATTGTTGAAGAGAGATATGCCGCAAGAGCGGGAAAAGGCACGCAAATTGTCCGGGAAACCGAAGCCTGACAGATCGTCAGCAGGTGGCCGGCAGTGGCATTGCAGGACGTCATAATATAAATTTACATAAATGTTATTTTGTCTGGCAACGCCCGTGATCGGCCAGTAGAGCGCATGTCGCGAGCTCGAAACATGCCGGTTCATGAGGTCGAAACAGAATGAGGAAAGATGTTAATGACATTTATGTAGCAAACTGGACGAAATGGGGAAGGCGGGGAGCAGTCGGAACATGGCGTTCCGTTAAAGATTCTGAAGAAAATAACAAGCTGTGATCACAGTAGAAAAGTATGAAAGCAACCTTTTCAGGCCTCCTGATGTCTCGAACTGGCATGACTTGGCATGGTTTGTGCTTTGTAAAAGGCAATCCGGAAATTAGTCTTCACGGCAAGGGGTATTCCGGTCTTCTTGAGGTTTGGAAAGGATATTTCTATGAACGCTGCAGACAATGCTTTCATTCTTATTTGCGCCGGCCTGGTCTTTATGATGACACCGGCCCTGGCTCTCTTCTACGGCGGCCTGGTCCGCTCCAGGAACGTGCTCTCCACGACCATGCACAGCTACGCCAGCCTTGCGCTGGGCACCGTGCTCTGGGTCGTCATCGGCTACACGCTGGCCTTCGGCAACGATCAGGGCGGCATCATCGGCGACCTGTCCTACTTCATGTTCGCCGGCGTCACCGGCACGGTCGCTCCCGCCGCCAACAACCTGCCGCATGCCACCTTCGCCATGTTCCAGTGCATGTTCGCCTGCCTGACCGTGGCCCTGATTTCCGGTTCCTATGCCGAGCGCATGAAGTTCTCCGCCATGCTGCTCTTCTCGGGTCTGTGGATGATCTTCGCCTACTGCCCGATGGCCCACTGGGTGTGGGGCGGCGGCTGGATGGCCCAGCTCGGCGCGATTGACTTCGCCGGCGGCGCTGTCGTTCACATGGCTTCCGGTGCTGCCGCTCTGGCCTGCGCCCATGCTCTTGGACCCCGTCTGGACTCCGGTCTCTCCGGTGAAGGTCCTCACAACCTGCCCATGACCCTTATCGGCTGCGGTCTCCTGTGGCTCGGCTGGTTCGGCTTCAACGCCGGCTCCGCCCTTGCCGCCAACGAACTCGCCGCCCATGCCTTCGCCACCACGCATATCGCCACTGCCTTCGGCATTGTCGGATGGCTTCTCGTTGAATGGCTCCGCACTGGCAAGCCCACCTCTCTCGGTGCCGCGTCCGGCGCTCTCGCCGGCCTGGTCTGCATCACTCCCGCTGCCGGCTTCGTGCCGCTGAATGCCGCCATCATCATGGGCTTTGCGGGCGGCGTGGTCTGCTACGGCGGCGTCATGCTGAAGGCCAAGCTGGGTTACGACGACGCCTTGGATGTTGTGGGCATCCATGGTATAGGCGGAACAATTGGCGCCCTTCTGACCGGTGTCTTCTGTGTGGCTTCTGTCAACGGCGTTGACGGCCTCCTGGCCGGCAATCCCGCCCAGGTCGGTGTGCAGGCCATCTCCGTGGTCGGAACGTGGGTCTTTGTGTACATCGTGAGCCGCATCATTCTGGCTGTCGTGAACTCCCTTATCGGCATCCGCGCCACTGCGGACGAGGAAGTCTCCGGTCTGGATATCAACCTGCATAACGAACGCGGCTATAACATCTAGCCAGGCAAGCGAGGATTAGACAATGAAGAAGATTGAGGCACTTATTCGCCCGAGCGTCTTCGAGAAGGTGAAGAAGGCCCTGACCGATATAGGCGTTCACGGCATGAATTACACGGAAATCCGCGGCTTCGGCCGGCAGCATGGCCACACCGAAGTCTACAGGGCCACCACCCGCCGCGTTGATTTCCTCCCCAAGGTGCGCATCGAGGTTGTCTGCGCCGACTCCAGCATGGAAAAGATTCTTGAAGCCATTGTGGCTGCCGCCAGAACGGGCCACGTCGGTGACGGCAAGATTTTTGTCAGCGAAGTCCTCGAAAGCATCCGCATCCGCACCGGTGAAAGGGGCGACGAAGCAGTCTAGCATCCATCCAACCTCCGGGTAGAACCCTTACTGGGTAGAACTGGCCGGTTCCGCGCAGGCGGAACCGGCCTTCTGATTCTTCAAAAGGCGGCTCAATATCCTTCTTCAGACTGACGCCCGGCGGACCCGCAGCCGTCATGCAGGTCTCCGCAAACTGTCTGCCGGCCGCAGCGCAAAAGAATAAAGTGTTACGTTTGTGTTACAGTTGACGGTTGGGACAGCGGCGGCTACTATTTCAGGCACCAAACTTTCCGCCGCATCCCTGGCGGCGCGAGGTGTTTTATGAAGAAGGAAACGACTGTAGTCATCATCGGTGGCGGCCCCGGCGGATACGAGGCGGCGCTGGTCGCCAG
>JAUNSE010000404.1 GCA_030539415.1 Desulfovibrionaceae bacterium | reverse complement strand
CATCAGGACGGCGGCGACCCAGGCGACAGCAGGCATGTTCCAGCCGTCGATGCCGAAGATGAGGCCGATCCAGATCCAGCAGAAGAAGGGACCCCAGAAGGAGAACATGCCGTTGCAGGCCATGCCCAGGGCGGCGCCGCACATGGCGTTGCCCTTGTACCAGAGCATGAAGCCCCAGTAGCAGGCGAAACCGCCGATGATGAAGTACTTCATCGAATCCCAGTCGGTGATGGCGCGGCCGATGATCTCGAAGCCGTTGGCATCGCCGATCATGGCCAGAATCGGCACCATGATGAGGAGGTTGGAGAGGCCGTTGGTGACTTCGCGGATGGTGATGCTGATTTCGGGGTCGATCATGGAGGTGGCGTAGCCGCCGACGCAGCCTTCGATGCCCCAGCCCAGAGCCGCGCCGAAACCGAACAGCAGGCCCAGCATCATGTTCGGATGAGCCTCGTCGCCGCCCATGCTGGACATGCCGATGAGGGCGCTCGCGCCGAAGCAGATGGCGATGCCGAGCAGCATGCGCGGGGTCAGGGGCTGCTTGAAGAGGATGCGCGCCAGAATGGCGCCGATGGCCGGACACAGGGCGCTGATCGGCACCACGATGGAGCCGGCCTGCTGCAGGCCGATGACGTAGGCGGTGGAGGCCAGGGGGCCGCCGATCATGGCGGCGCAGGCCAGAATCACGCCGGGCTTGCTCTTGAAGCTGCGGCCGAAGTCGCCCAGCTTGCCCTTCCAGGCGGCGATGAGCAGGGCCCACACGGCGCTGCAGGTGTCGGTGAGCGCGGCGCCCAGCGCGCTCAGCATGAACGCGACCGCGAACGGCGTGAAGCCGGAGTCTTCCCCGTACCAGGCGACCCACAGACCCATCGACATGGCGAGCGTCATGAAGGCGGTGTAGTTGCCGTACGTCACGCCCGACATGACGGCCGTGATGATGCCTCTGCGCCTGAAGCTGCTTTTGACACGGTTGTGAGCCGCGACAGCAGCCGCAGCCGGCGTGCCGGTGACCTGTTCCATAAACCCTCCTGGAAGTTGCTGTTCTTGAAAAGGCCCCGCAGGTTTCCCTTCGGGGCTCTCCATGCTTCGCAAATGGTCCGCCTGACCAAGGCGGGCCCGTGTAAAAATTCGGATGTGCGGCAGCGCGCGTCCGGTCTTCGGGGGAGGGAGGCCGGATTGTCCGCGCGGCTTACCAGGCCTCTTCGAGCAGCTGCCTGAGATCCGCCGGCGAGGGGCGGCGCGGATTGGTGGCCGTGCACATGTCGCCGATGGCATGGGCGGCCATGCTGTCCAGGGCGGCCCTGAAGGCGGACTCCTCGATCTTGAGGTCGCGGATGCGGGTCGGAATGCCCATGGCCTCGTTCATGCCGTTGACCGCGGCGATGAGGCCGGCGGTGCCCTCCTCCACATTGGCGTGGGGCAGGCCGATGATGCGGGCGAGCTCGCGGTAGCGCACGCCGGCGTCGAAGCTGTTGAAGCGGATGACGTGCGGCAGGAGCACGGCGTTCGCGACGCCGTGCGGGACATGGAACTGTCCGCCCAGGGCGTGGGCCATGCTGTGGGTGATGCCGAGGCCGCTGTTGTTGAAGGCCATGCCGGCCATGCAGGAGCCGAGCAGCATCATTTCGCGCGCCTCCATGTTCTCCATGTTCTGATAGGCCTGCATCAGGAAGGAGAAGACATAGCGGATGGCCTGCACGGCAAGGATGCGCGTGAAGGCGTTGTGGTCGCGCGAGGTGTAGGCCTCTATGGCGTGGGTGAGCACGTCCATGCCGGTGGCAGCCGTGACCGAGGGCGGCACCGTGCGGGTGAAGCGCGCGTCGAGAATGGCCACGTCCGGGAGAAGCATCTCGTCGTTGAGCGGGATCTTCACGCCGTGCTCCTTGTCCGTGACAACCGAAATGGCCGTCACTTCGGAGCCTGTGCCCGAGGTGGTGGGTATGGCCGCAAGCAGGGGCTTGGGCATGTCGGGCGCGGCCTTGCGCGCGAAGTAGGCGATGGCCTTGGCCGTGTCGATGGCGGAGCCGCCGCCCAGAGTCACGATGAGGTCCGAGCGGCTCTTCACGAATTCGATCGTGCCGCGCTTCACCGTGTCCAGGGACGGATCGGGCTCGACATCCGAGAAAATCTGGTGCGGGACGTTCCGGCGCTCCAGATGACTGGTGATCTGATCGGCGAACCCGCTCTTGACCATGAAGGGGTCGGTCACCACAAAGGCGCGGGTGCAGGGAAGCTCCTCGAGGGTGTCGAGAGCGTACTTGCCGTAGCAGATCTTTGTTTTTCCGTAGAACTGAGTCACGCTGGTTCTCCGCATGCTGTGTATCGGGCCTGAAGCCGGGCCGCCTGCGGCATGGTCCTGTCAGGACCCGTGTGGAAATTCGGGCGCTTCCTGCGCCGCCGCCGTCCGGGAAGGGATCTCCCTCCCCGGACGGGGCATCCGGACATCAGTGTCCGGGAGTATGGCTATTCGGCCTTTTCTTCGGGACGGTGGGGCAGAATCGCCTCGACCTCGATGTGAGGACGGGGGATGACGTGCACGCTCTTCAGCTCGCCCACGCGCTCGGCGGCGGCGGCGCCGGCATCGGTGGCGGCCTTCACGGCGCCCACGTCGCCGCGGACCA
>JAUNSE010000403.1 GCA_030539415.1 Desulfovibrionaceae bacterium | reverse complement strand
CACCCTGGCCATGAAGTCAAGCAGCGCGTCCTGCAGGGCTGTCCCCAGGTCTGTCCGGGGCTGCATGGGCGCGTCCGGCAGGGCCTCCGGACCGGATGCCCGCGGTGTATCGGCCGGGTGGTTCTCATGCGCGGCCGCCGCATGGCTGGTCACCTCGATGTCGAGCGCCCTCAGCACGTCCAGAGGGTCCGCGGCGACGAGGGAAACGCTTTCCAGCGGGGCTTCGCCGCCGGGCCGCAGATGATGGACAAGCCCCGCGGCAGGCTCCATGGCCCAGAGCCCGCAGCCGTGCCTTCGGGCCCACATGGCGAGGAAGGCTCCCTGCGCCTTGGTGCCGGGAGACACGTTGACAGTGACGGATTCGGGATGTTCCGGGACGCCCAGCGTGTCGGCAAGGTCGAAGCCGGTGATGTGGCACGGCGCCAGCCGGACAATGGCAAGGCCGCGGGCGAGCAGGTCGTTCCTGACGCGCCCGGCCATGGCCTGCATGTCCCTGTCCTCGGTATGGCACAGAACGACATTGGGCTTTCTGTGGGAATTGATGGCTGCCAGCGTGACGTTGGGAGATCTGCCCAGCACAACGACAAGGCAGTCGTCCGGCACGGTGACAGGGGTGCGGGACGCCTTGCTGGAAAGGCCCGGCGAGCCGGCATTCGCCCTTGCGCGGGGGCGGAAGGCCTTCTGCACTTCCTCCCATCCGTCATCGGAATCCTCGTGCAGCCTGATGACGCGGATCTTGCCGCCGCCCAGATTGCTCAGCTGGGCTTCCGTGCTCGGCAGAAAGGTCACGCCGAAAACATCCCTGTCGTAAAAGCCGCTTTTGTCTCTGGAGGTTGCCCAGCCGGCGAGCGCCCTTGTCCGGGCGAGCTTGAGGGCTTTGGCCGCCTGGGAGTTGTCCTGGGTCATGCTGTCGGCAAAGTGCAGCAGGGCGAGCCTGTTGCCGCCCATGTTCCAGACGAAGTCGAAAGGCTGGCCGGCCACGCGGACATCCGTCAGTCTGTCCGGCGGCAGATCCAGCTTCCTGCGCAGGCATTCGTTTTCAAAAAGGCGTTCGGAACCGGTCCTGCCTCTGGGTCTGACCTCCACACCCTGAAGAGCGAGCAGCGCCCTGGGGGACAGTTCTCTGGGCTGCGGCAGAACGAGGGCCTTGTCCTCCGGGGAACTGTACAGATACGCGCCGTCCCTGTCCGCCAGGGCGAGGGAGGCCGCGAAGTCCCCGGCCTGCAGCAGGGCCTCAACCATGCCGAGGTTGGTCCCGCCGTCAAGATTGAAGATGATCTTCTCGCCATCCCTTTCGGCATCGCTCATGGCTGCTCTGCAGGCGCCGGCGGCCGAGCGTTCGCCGCTGCGCCGGGCGGTTGAAAAGCGGTAGGAGCAGACGCGCAGACGCTGCTGCGCGCAGAGCGCCTCGATGCGGCGGGCCGTGTCCCCCACTTCGTCGGAAACCAGCAGGCGGATGCTGGCAATTTCTCTTCCTTCGGACAGCAGCGCGAGAAGATGCTGCAGCGTGCCCATGATCTGTCTGCCGACAAGGGAAACAAAGCTGTATCCGGACAAGATTGCGCTCCTGGTCATCGGCCATTCCCTGCGGGGGAAGGAAAGCTGTCAGGCAATGCGGGGAGGGAGAAGGCGGTGCCGAAGGCCGGCACGCCGCAGGGCGGCATCAGCGGCCGGCGCAGTGTGCCCGCGGAGGGCTTCTCCTCGCCTGCGTCGGTTGAAATTCGATGAGGCAGTCTGACATACAGAGGCCCGGGAGGGAAGAGCGGGTGGTGAAGTGGGTCATGGTGCTGTCCTCCGTATTGGTCAAAACAGAAAGCGTGCCAGGCCGGTGGTTTCGGAGTGCCTGCCTCCCCCGGCTCCTTAGAGCATCCAGATAACGTGCTGACCGTGTGCCATGATGTGTCTCCTTGTGCTTCGGGATGGAAAGTGCGGTGTTCTGCGGCCTTGCCTCGGTCGGCCGGGCGTTATGCGCGGCGGGGCCACCAGGGAGCGGAGAGGGAGCCGGAGAGGGAAGAGCGGGTGGTGAAGTGCGTCATGGTGCTGTCCTCCGTATTGGTCATAAGCAAAAAAGCGTGCCAGGCCGGTGGTAACGGGGTGCCTGCCTCCCCCGGCTCGTCAGAGCGTCCAGATAACGTGCTGACCGTGTGCCATGATGTCCTCCTTGGGTCCGGGATGAAAGGAAGTGTGCGCTGTCGCGGTGCCTCGGTCGGCCGGGCGTTATGCGCGGCGGGGCCACCAGGGGGCGGAGAGGGTGCCGGAGAGGGAAGAGCTGGTGGTGAAGTGGGTCATGGTGCTGTCCTCCGTATTGGTCATGAGCAGAAAGCGCGCCAGGCCGATGGTATCGGGGTGCCTGCCTCCCCCGGCTCGTCAGAGCGTCCAGATAACGTGCTGACCGTGTGCCATGAGATCCTCCTTGGGTCCGGGATGAAAGGAAGTGTGCGCTGCGTCCTGGTCTCGGTCGGCGGGGCGTTATGCGCGGCGGGGCCACCAGGGAGCGGAGAGGGAGCGGGAGAGAGAAGAGCGGGTGGTGAAGTGAGTCATGGTGCTGTCCTCCGTATTGGTCATAAGCAAAGGCTCTGTTGAACCAAAGTGTTGATTTTGGAAGGTGATCGTCATAGGCTGTC
>JAUNSE010000402.1 GCA_030539415.1 Desulfovibrionaceae bacterium | reverse complement strand
TGCCGGGCGAATACGTGCCGGCATTGGTGAAGGTGCCGCCGACGCTGATGTCCTGCTCCTCGTCCAAGATGGCATTGAGGGTCCAGGAGCCCGTGCCCGAGAGGGAGGCTCCCTCGTCGATGGTCACGGAAAGCACGGAGGCAGTGCCGTTGTACTCCAGAGCGCCGCCGGCCACCTCGATTTCCAGGCTCGAAGCACCGGTGATGTTTCCGTCATAGACCAGGCAGAAGGCCGCATCGCCCGTCTCTCCGCCGATGCCCTGATCAGTGGCCGCGAGGCCGAAGGTCACCAGAGTTGTGAGCTCGGTGCCGGAGTGCCCGGGATTGAGATCGGCGTACTGCAGGCGCGCGCTTTCCGGGTCCCAGTTCGAGACGATGTCTCCGGTGATGGAAGCCCCGGAGAGGATGTCCATCTGCTCCACATAGGCGTTGTCGGAGATGTATATGGCCGCGGCCGAGCCCGCGAGCGTTCCGGACAGGGCGAAGCGCGAGACCATGGGCCCGTCCAGATTGAGGGGGAGGCCGTCATTGTCCGTGCCCCTGCTCATGTCCATGTCCGTCCACCCGGACTCGGCATCGCTGCCCCATATCCACGAGCCGCGGCTTTCGCTCTCCTCGGAGATAGAGTTCTTTCCGAAGTCGAAGCGCACCGCGATGCCGCCTTCGCCTGTCGCCGTGACTGTCCCGCTGTTTGTGACAAGATGGTCCCTGCCGTAGGAGACCAGCAGGCCCGTGCCCCAGTCCCCGTCCGCGGCCACGGTGACGCCCTCCGCCACAGCGAGAGTGTTGCCCGCGCCTTCCAGCCTGATGCCGGTGCCGGCGGTTCCGCAGGCCATGAGATCCGCCGCCTGGGTTATCTGATTGTTCGAGCCGTAGACGTGCAGACCCACGCCCAGGGTCGACGTGTTCGCAACGCCCTCCAGATACGCCGTGCCTTCGGCATTGCGGGCCCAGTAGCCGGTCGTGCTGGTGAGGGTGAGGCCGTCGTTGTAGACGGAATATCCGTACCAGTTTCTGCGGTCTATCTGATAGCCGAGATCCTGCAGCACGGCCAGTTCCGCCTCCATGAAGCTGGTCCAGTTGCGCCAGAGCTGATGGCTCATGAGCGAGTGATTGAGTTCGATGTGCGCGAGTTCCGCCTTCCAGCCGGACGCGTCCGAGCCCTCGAAGCCGTTGACAGGCACGCCCTCCATGGCGCCCTGCAGCACTTCCGCGACATGCTCCCCGCGGAAGGTGACGCCGCTCGTGGGGCCGACGCCTGCCACAAAGACCGCGCCGGCATCGCCTTCCGCTTCCGTGCCGGCGCGCACGGCGCGCATGCCGGCCTGCACCTGCGTGCCGCAGATGTCGTGGAGATGGCTGTCCCACACGCTGGCCGAGCCAAGCTCGTTGAGAAAGACATTGGTCTCCATGCTCGAGATGCTGGAGCTGATGCCGAGCAGATGGCCGAATTCGTGGAAGATGACGGTGACCAGATCCGGCCTGTCGGTGTACGGCAGGGCGGAGAGATGGTTCGCCGCAACCCAGGAGGCAGAGTCCGAGACGCCGAGTCCCGAGAACACGAGGCCGGCGATTTCGTCTGTCTCGAGGCCTTCCCCAATCTGGGCAAGCGCTCTGCTGGCTGAGTACGCGCTGCCTGCGGACGGCGGCAGCACGTCGCCGACGGCCGCCGCATTGTAGGTGTAGTCCCCGGTGACATGCACGACGACCGGCGAGGAATTGGCGCCGTACGGGCCCAGGATGTCGGCCCAGAGCCCGGCTGCGCGGACAGTGCCCTCCCGGTCGAGGTCGGTCAGGTCCCGTTCGCCCACAAGGGTGCCGCCGTCCGCGTACGTCAGGACGTGCTCTCCCTCGTCAAAAAAGCTGATCTGGAACATGGCCCTGCCCGAGCTGTCGTGCACGGTCTGCGTCTCGGAAGCCTGCGCGGGCGCCGCAAGGCACAGGGCAAGCAGCAGGGCCGCGGCAAGCCTTCTTCCCGCGCTCCGCCACCGGCCGCTCCGCCGTCTTCTCTTCTGCTGCTGTACTGATGCGTGCTTCATGGGTTTCTCCGCCAGGGATGCGCTCCGCGGCCCGGCCGGACTGCGGGGGCAGACGGCAGGTGTAACGGAACTTTTGCGGGGGACAGATGACTGGAAATAGCCTGTCCGCCCGGCCCGTGTCCACACGAAAAGAGGCCTGTTTTTTGCGGGAGAGGCGGAATGTTCTCCTGGTCTTTCGCGCAAGGCCCCGTCCTGCCGCTCCAATGTCAGCGCAAAAGAGCAAAAAGCCCTCCGGGGCGTGAAGCTGGCTGCTTCGTCCGCCGCCGGAGGGCCTGTGGCATGTCTGTTGTCTGAGGGCCGGAAACGCCGCGGGAGGTCCCTGGCGTTCAGGACCGCGCTAGAAGGACCAGGTGAGGGAGGCGCCGCCCTTCGCGTCGGACGTGTGCCGTCCCTGCTCGAGGCCGCCGAAAAGGCTCAGAGTTACATCCTCCGTCAGATGCCCGGTCAGCTGCAGGAGCCCGGAGAAACTGTCCCGGTCTGCCACATCGGCCCTGTCCGTGAAGGATGTGCTTCCGAAGTGCGCAAACGAGGCTTTGGTTCCCCCGTTGTCGTACAGGTACTCGTGGTTCCAGACGGCGGTGAGGGA
>JAUNSE010000401.1 GCA_030539415.1 Desulfovibrionaceae bacterium | reverse complement strand
CTTCGGCGCCTGCCTTACGCCCGGCGAGTTTGCGGCGATGGCTGGTGCCGCATCCTTTGACCTTGCGTGCGCCGAAGCGGCCGACATGAGCCCCGGACTCGCCACACTGCTCGGCAGGGACAAGCAGCCGGGCTCCACCATCCTTTCGCCGCTGGGAACGTCGGACCTGCTGTTTGCGGGCGGGCTCATTCACTGCTGCGCGCCAGTACCCGGCGGGGCGGATGCCTGGAAGCTTGCCGAAGACTATGCCCATGCCGTGGACAGGGAAATCGGGGAGATGGAGGCATTCAGAAACCGCCTGCCGGAAATCCGCGGTGCCGCCTCGGAGCAGGAGGAGGCCCTGTGCGGCTCGCCGTGCAGTACGACGCCGCCCGCGCGGGCCTGCCGGACGAGCCTGCGTACGATGGGCTTGTGCAGGCCGGCTGCGCCCTGCGCAGACTTCTGGATGTGACTCTCCTGCAAAAGGACGGCACACTCAATCCGGACGCGTCCGCCGCCATACGCGCCTGTCTCGGGAGCTGCTGACGCGGCCTGTCAGGCCCATTCCGGAAGATGCCCTTCTGTCAGGCGGAGAGTCTGCAGCCCGGCTGGAACCGGGTATCTTCTGTTTGACAGGCTCCGTTCGCCTGAAATACTATTGAGCCCAGCACCGCACTTTTCCCGCGTGCCCCTGCCGCACGCGGAGGGACCGTCAGCACGGTCGGGGAGGGAGCCATGCCTTTGCCAGCAGTCCTGCTCTGGGGAGCCGCCGGCTTTGTTGTCGGCTGCGCCGGCTGCGCCATCAAGCGCGGCGCCGACGAACACTATGCCCTGAAGAAGGCCGAGAGCCTTGCCTCGGGCGCGCATGCCCGCTGCCTGCGCGAGGCCGAGGCACTGGAGATCGGGCGCCGCAGAACCAGAGCCGCCCTGGAGGCGCTGGGACATCTCAGGGCGGACATGCTTGCCGGCCGTCTGGCCGGCCCTGCCGGCGTCATGGAAACGTCTGTCCGGGACGATGCGGCCTCCACTGCCCGGCATGCCCTCCCGGGAGAGCTCGCGGCCCTGGGGGCCTTCGGCACGGCAGCTCTGGGGCAGACTCTCGCCGCGTACCGCTCCGGGACAGCGGCAGTCTCCGGCAGCGGCCTGCCCGGCACAGGCATCAACGCCCCGCTGCTCTGGCTGGACACGGGCGCCCTCAGCGCCGGCGGCTTTGCCATGGTCGAAGGCTCGGCCCTGTTTGCCGGCATCGACATCGTGCCGCTTTTGAGCGCTCCGGACCGCCCGGACCCTGCCGGGCACGGCGCCCTGCAGAGGGTCGAGATTTACTGCGCGGACATCGACTCCCGCATCGCCCGCATGCAGGCGCTCCTGCTCCATCTTGAGGCCGTCCGCAGGGCCTGCGCGGAGCTGATCGAAGCCCTGCATCTCGCGGCGGCCCGTTTTGACGCGGCGGTGGAAGAGGCAGGAGCCGAGAGCGCCGGCAATCCGGACGCCCCGGGGCGCATGCTTCCTGCCGGCGCCGCCCTGCAAAGACTGGTTGCTCTTCCTCTGCTTCAGGAAGACGGAGCCCTCTCTCCGGACTTCGAGCGGGAGAGAGACGCCTGCCTTGGCGAGGCCTGAGCGGCACCATCGGCACCTGCCGGGCCCGGACAAGCCCTGCGGCAGGGCCTGAAGCACTGACAGCAAAAAGAACTCCCGGGCAGGGGACCCTGTCCGGGAGAAGAGCCGGCCGGAGGGCCAGCAGGCAGCGCCCGCCAGGCCTCCGGCTGTCAGGAGATCGAGAGAAGGATGCTATTCGGCGCCGGCAGCGGCTGCCGCATCCGCCAGGGGCACTGTCCGGGCGGGAGTCTCGCTCACCGTCTGTGCGGCCGTGCCGCGGGGTCCTTCGTAGCGTCCCTCCTGCGGACCGTAGGTGCGCGGGAAGTCGACAAAGTTGCCGCCGAAAATCCTCTTGCGCTGATAGTAGTAGTCTTCCAGAACCTTGATGAATTCGGGGCTCCAGTCCCAGTTCCCGACCTTTCTGATCCAGCGCGCGAAAAGGCAGTTCTTCCAGACCCTGGCCACCTCGACTTCCCATGTCTCCTTGTATTCGCCCTGCAGTGACGTTCCTCTTTGCGGAAAGACCATAATGCCTTTCCCCATCCTTGTTGCGGTGGCATCGGGATAGTATCTTCCCACGAGCCGCATGGGGCTGCCCTCGATGCACTTTCCGTGACAGTTGGAGACGAGAATGCGGCTGCCGACCTGAACGAGCTCCTCAAGATCGCGGTAATTTTCGATAAACATGCTGTACTCCTTATTCTTTCAGGGTTTGTCTGTGCCATGCAGTCCTTCCGGGCGCTTTTGCGGGACAGCAGATCGGCAACCCCCCTCCAGGGGGCAGCACAAGATTCTGTCCGTCCGCCGCGCGAGCCGTGGACTGTGTGCGTGCGCCGCGCAAAGGGTTTTCTCGTGCGCACGTCTTTCTCCATACCGCATGTACGACCGTTTGTCAAATCATTTGTGATGCAGGGACGATACGTGCGGAGCATCGCGGAGAGACGCCGGGAGCCCTGCGGCCCTGCTGTCCTGCTGTCGGTCGGGGCCTATGCCGCATTCTCTGTCTCTGAACAGAAGAAGGCCGGCTGCGCCAGCAACGCGGCCGACC
>JAUNSE010000400.1 GCA_030539415.1 Desulfovibrionaceae bacterium | reverse complement strand
GGCGCTCGGGGAAAATCTGGTGTTTGGCGGTACGGTGCGGAAAGGCTGGTTCCTTGCGGGGGCCGGCGAGGCGCGGCCGGCCGCGCTTCGGCCTGCAAGCTTCGGCCTACGAGCTTCTGCCGGCGTCCTTCGCGGCGGCTCTGGCGTCCTTCGCGCCGCCGCCCGCGCTGTCCTTGGGGGCGTCGCGCTTCAGAAGAAGCCAGGCCGGCCCTTTGGCGTCCAGGAAGCTCGCCACGTAGTTGGCGCGCTCCGTGTCGCCGCAGTAGACATCGATGCGGTTGCGCTTGATGGCGCCGCCGGTGTCCTGGGCGAAGCCCAGGCCCCGCAGGGGGATGGTGCCCTCCTTCCTGTCCGGGATGTTCACGCCGTAGGCGATGATGCCGCCCAGAGGCAGGAAGCGGCGGTCCGTGGCGAGGGACAGCCAGTCGTCCACCTGCTCGTTGATGGCGCCGGTGGCGCCGCGCGTGGAGTAGCGGAAGAAGACGTAGGAGGGGTTCTGGAAGAAGACCGGATGCTGGCGCTCGGGATACTTCTTGAAGAAGGCGCGCTGCTCCAGCACGTCGCCGCGGTTCAGCTTCCAGCCGAGCTCGCGGATGATGCGGCCGGAGGCGCGGTACTTGTGGCCGTTCTGGCCGTCGTAGTTGAGATAGGCCGTGGTGTCGTCGTCGAAGACAAGCTTGCCGGAGCCCTGTATCTGCAGGAAGTAGACATCCACCGGGTCGGCCCAGGCGAGCTCGAGGCCGCGGCCGGCCAGCACCTGGCGCGGGCCGTCGATGGCCTCGCGGCTGTGGAAGCGGCCGTGGCGGCGCCTGTAGGAGTCGAGCTCCGGGGGCTTTGCGTAGATGGCCTGGGTGTAGGGGCCCTTCTTCGTGCGCGAGGCGCGGATGAGGGGCTGGTAGTAGCCGGAATAGGCTATGCCGCCGCTCACCTCGACCCAGCGGAAGCGCTCGAGAAGCAGGCCGGGATTTTTGTCGAGCTCGGGCAGCAGGGCGCGCAGCTCGCGCAGGGAGTCGGCAAGCTCGCCCCAGGTCACGGTCAGGCCCTGCCGGCTCACGGCAATGTCGTCAGGGTCCCTGCGCTCGGTGTAGTTCAGGGACTTGCGGATGGTGGGGGCCATTTCCTTCCAGGAGTCAAGCTCCTGGCCCGCCGGATGGAGATGATCGGCGAAGAACTGCGGCGTCTCGGCCAGAGCCACCCTGGGCGGCATGGGCTGCGGGGCGGGCTTTTTGGCGCAGCCCGAGACCAGGGCCAGAGGCAGGATCAGGCAGAGGGCAAGGCACAGGGCCCTCAGGGGAACAAGGCCGGCCCGCACGGGGCCTGTAAAAGGGCGGACGCTTGCCGCCCCGCGTGAAGTGGACAAGGCTTGCACCTCGGATGCTGCAGGGGGGAGACAACAAAAAAAGCCCTGTGAGGGGAACCCTCAAGGGCCTTGTGTTCTCAAGGTGGTGGCCCCGGCGTGAATCGAACACGCGGCCTACTGCTTAGGAGGCAGTCGCTCTATCCGACTGAGCTACGAAGCCACGGGGGAGTGTCTAGACAATTGAAGCGGCATTGTCAAGCGTTTCGCGCAATACCGTAATCATGGCCGCTTCGGCCGCGCAGTCAGGCCTCCTGCGCGGGCAGATCG
Organism: Desulfovibrionaceae bacterium; assembly: GCA_030539415.1. Lineage (GTDB taxonomy): Bacteria > Desulfobacterota > Desulfovibrionia > Desulfovibrionales > Desulfovibrionaceae > Desulfovibrio. The sequence continues at coordinate 1,008 of JAUNSE010000400.1, read as the reverse complement.
GTCAGCGTTCCGCCGGACAGCAGCAGGAGCGCGTCCGAGCAGGACTCCAGAAAGGCCCGGTCGTGGGAGACCACGATGCGCGCCTGGGAAAGGTCCGCCAGCACCTCGGCCAGGCGCTTCACGGCCCGCTCGTCCAGGGCCGCCGTCGGCTCGTCGAAGAGAATGGCCTCGGGCTCCATGGCCAGCACCCCGGCCAGGGAGACGAGCTTCTTCTCGCCGCCGGAGAGGCGGTGCGTGAGCCTGTCCTCGAAGCCGGCAAGTCCCAGGCTGCGCAGGGCCGAGCAGGCCTTCTCCCTGGCCTCGTCCGGGGAGAGGCCGAGGTTCAGGGGGCCGAAGGACACGTCCTCCAGCACCGTGGGGCAGAAGAGCTGATCGTCGGCCTGCTGCAGGACCAGGCCCACGCTGCGGCGCAGGCGGGCGAAGTCCTTCTCGGTGCGCATCTCCTCGCCGTGCAGGAGCACGCGGCCGGAGGTCAGCTTCTCAAGGCCGGTTATGAGGCGGAAGAGCGTGGTCTTGCCCTCGCCGTTGCCGCCAAAAAGGCCCAGATGCCGTCCGGGGGCGAGGTCCAGGTTCAGATCGGCGAAGATGGTCCGCCCGCCGGGATAGGCGAAGGCCGCATGCTCAAGGGAGAAGACAGGGGAGGAGGCAGAAGGGTCTGGCATGGAGGAGCTCCGGATGCAGGTCGCACAGCACAAGGCCGGTCAGGCAGAGGGCCAGGCCCGCCAGGAAGAGGGCGTCCGCGAGGCCCGGGCGGTTCTGCGCGGCCACAGGGAAGCGGCCGGCGAAGCAGCGCAGGCGCATGGCCTCCCAGATGCGCTGGGAGCGGTCATGGGCGCGCACGAAAAGCATGCCCAGCATCATGGCGTAGGTTCTGTAGGTGCGGACGCTGGTGCAGGGAGCGAAGCCGCGCAGGGCCGCGGAGGCGCGCAGGGTCTTCCACTCCTCGGCGAGCACGAAGAGGTAGCGGTAGCTCAAGAGCAGGAGCAGGGTCAGCCTGGCCGGGCAGTG
>JAUNSE010000399.1 GCA_030539415.1 Desulfovibrionaceae bacterium | reverse complement strand
GTGAATGCATGAGGCACCCGGGGGTGAACAGGGAGGCAGACCCCGGAGCGTGACGCCCGGGGTGCGGATCCGGACTGCGCGCGGCAGCCGGGATGCAGCAGCGGCCCAGAATCCCGTGGGTGCGGCCAGAAAAAGGACGTGCGGCAGGTCGGTCTTCCGACTCCCGGGTCAGTCTCGGGCCGCGCCTTCCCATCCCCCGAAGGGAACAGTGACATGATTGCGGCCTTCGTCACCGGTTACGGCGGCGGGTCCGTGCCGGATTCGCACCGGCTTCCCTGAGCGTCCTCCCTGGGGGCGGGCGCTCACCTGCACCCGAGGTAATACGGCGGCAGGACGAGCAGTGTCAAGAAAAACGGGCCGGGAGGCCGCTGCGGCCCGCCCCGAAGCGTCATGGAAAGTCTGGAAAGTCTCTTGCCGTTCCCACTTCCCTCGTCTATGCTTGTCCGGACTGCGGCCGGCCTGTCCACTGGCGGGACCGAAGCCGGAAAAAGGCGTCGGGAGCGCCTTCGCCCGGGGCCTGCCGCAAAGGGAACACGAGGGAGCAGGACGCCGGGCCGCAGGGGTCCGCCGGAGGAGGGCAGGATGAGCGCACATCGAACCGGAGACGAGCAGGATCTGTTTCAGCCGTGCTGCCGCAGGAGGACGCCCGCCGCGGGCGCCAGGCCTGGGCGGCCGGAAGCGGGGCGCAGCGCCCCGCGCCGCAGGGACTGCCCCTGCCCGGAGCTTCTGGGCGTGGTGCTGGCCGGCGGCCGTTCGCGCCGCATGGGCCGCGACAAGGCGGGACTGACGCTGCCCGACGGGCGCACCTTCCTGAAGCGCGCCTGCGACGTGCTGGGGCAGCTGTGCCCGCATGTGGCCGTCTCCTGGCACAGCACAGCGAGGCAGGAGATAGAGGGCGTCACCCCGCTCTTCGACACCACCTCCGAGATAGGCCCCCTGGGCGGGCTGGCCTCGGGCCTGACCGAGGCGGCCAGGCTGGATCTCGCGGGCATGATTGTGCTGCCCTGCGACGCGCCCCTGGTGACCGTGGACATGATACTGCGGCTGGTGCAGGCCTGGCGCGAGAGCCATGACGAGGTGCTGGCCTCGGTCTTCATGTCGCAGGACAGGCGCGTGCACCCCCTGGTCGGCGTCTGGGACGGCAGGGCCCTGCCCACAGTGCTGATGGCCGCGGGCTTCGGGGAGTACAGCCTGAGAAACGCCCTGCCTTCGCATGCCTGGCGCTTTGTGAACTGCTCGCCGGCCGAGGAGCGGCTGCTGGTCAATGTGAACACGGCCAAGGAGCTCGACGGCGTGATGAAGTATCTGGCCGAGCGGGACGCGGCAGCGGAAGCCGCGGCCAGAGAAGAGACCGCCAGAGAAAGGGCGGCTGCGGAGGCCGCGGCCCGGGAGCAGGCTTCCCGGAATCAGGCAGTCGCGGAAGAGACGCCTCGGGACCCGGCGGCTTCGGAAGAGCCGGCTCTGGAGCAGGAACCTCGGGATGAGGCGGCGTCTGAGCAGGCAGGCCAGGAGCGGGCGGCCCGGGAATAGCGCCCGGGAGGCGCAGGCTCCGCGGGCGGACGGACGGCGGAGGATGGACGGCCCGGCATCGGCCGTGTTCTGAAGGACCGATCCTGAGGGAGCGGTCTTTTGCTGCGCCCTGCGGCAGGCGCCCGTCGGGACGCGGGGCTGTATTGCCGCACAGGGAATGGCCTTATCTGTGGCGGCCCTGCATGTTCGGAATGATGAAAGCTCGCGCGCCCCGCGGCAGGAAGAGAGCGCTCTTTCCGGATTCCGGCAGGGCCGGATGTCCGGAATGCCGGACCGTCTGGGGGAAGACGGCCGAGGATCCGCCTGGCAGGCCTGTCCGGCCTTCGCGGGGAATGTCCGCCGGCTCCGGCCAAATCCGTGCTGAGCGGTGTTTCGGCCGCCCGGCAAAGGCGGAACAGGGAGACTGCGGAAGCGGCCTTCTTTTTTTGTGTTTCTCACGATAATGGCATTGATTGCGCTGGTGAATTGGAGTACGACTTCATGTAATGAAATCGGCGTTCATGTTCCCTTCTGTTCTCACGCAGCTGTCAACATGTCTTGTCACAAGCCGATTTACGGGCAGTTCCCGCAGGCGCTCCGCCCGGTTAAGCAGGCCTGCATAATCGGTATAATGACATTGCCGTGAAAGCGCCGTCAGCGGCGCTCCGGACAGCCCGGCCGCGGCTCATGTCATAGCCGCGTTCACGCAGCCGGCGCGCGTCAGCCGACCCGCCGAAGAGACAGGAGCACAGCATGGCTTCCCAGAACACCAGCACGTCCCAAGCCCAGGAGCCCATCATCGAGACCGCCGCCGTCACCCGCTCCGAACAGGGCGGCGGGCAGCGGATGCAGCCGGATTCGGGAGCCGGGGCAAAGCCCGAGGGAACGCCTGCCGCCGCCCCTGCCGAAGAAATGCCTGCCGAGGCCCTGCTGGCCGCGGCCGAAGGATCCGAAGGGGCGCAGCCCGCTCCCGCCGCCGGAACCGAGGCCGCAGCGAAAGCCTCCGGAGAGGCCCCGAGCGCCGCGGGCCAGGCGAAGCCCGCCGAAGCCGCCGCGAAGCCGGCTGATGGCGCGTCCGGCAGGGAGACGCCCGCGCAGACGCCCGAAAAGGCCCAGACCGCGGCCGAGGACGA
>JAUNSE010000398.1 GCA_030539415.1 Desulfovibrionaceae bacterium | reverse complement strand
ATTGAGGCGGTGCATTTCGGCCAGATGCCCGTTGCCGATGGAGGCCGTGCCGGGATTTCCGACAACCTTCTGGGCAGCGGCGGCGGTTGATTCGACAGGCACCAGCTTGGCCTGGGGCAGATGCGACCGAAGCCACATGGAGCACTGGGCCAGAGGCTGCGGGTGCGAGTACACGGTTCTGATGGCGGAGAAACTGTCTTCCGCGGTCAGCAGGCAGTGCGAGATGTGCGAGTACAGCTCGGCCTGGATGACGACCGGGAATTTGGAGAACAGGTCGAAGCTGACGCCCACCGTCCCCTGCAGCGAGTTCTCCAGGGGAACCACACCGAGATCGCAGGTGGTGGCATTGACCTCCTCGAACACCTGCTGCAGGTCGTTGCAGGCGCGGAAACTGGCGCTGTGCCCCAGATACTCGACGCCAGCGAAGTAGGAAAAGGTTCCTTCGGGGCCGAGATACGCCACGCGCAGCGGATTCTGCAGGGACCTCGAGGAGGAGAAGATTTCCCGCCATATGGCGTGCAGAGCGGCTTCGGGGAGCGGTCCCCGGTTGTGGGCGCTCAGACGCTTGAGGATTTCCTCCTCTCTGTGCGGCTTGAAGACGGCGCTCTTGCCGCCGGCCTTGATGCGGCCGACCTCCTTGCTCAGCGCGGACCTTTCATTCAGAAGCTCAAGGAGCTTGAGATCAAGCTCGTCAATGCGGGCCCTGGTTCCGGCAAGCATGGCCTCGTGCGAGGCCATGCCTGCAGACTCCTGCAGAGACTCGTCCGCGGAAGCGGAACCTGCACCCAGATGGGAATTTTCGGACATTTGCTAGACCTCGGCAATCTCTTCCTTGATGCGCATGCCGAAATGCCTGCCGGCCACATCGGTGCGGACAAGGATCTTGTCACCGGGCTTGAGGCTCACCACGCTGACAGGAATGCCGCCGGGAGCCGTGACGCGGATGGTTTCGGCATTCTGCAGGAAGACAGCGCCGCTCTTTTCACCTTCAGCCGTCTTCACCGACGCCCTGACAAGAAGCATGGGGCGCACTTCAAGCTTGATCCGTCCCACAGATGCAATCATGGTTCTGCCGGTGCTGTCGACAATCTGCACCTCCGAACCAGCCCTGAGCTCTTCAAGATAGCAGGTCCTGTCATGGGGCAGACGGGTGTACGCGTGCACGGCGCCGGCGTTGATGCGGAAGGGACGGGCGGCAACATATTCATTGTGCTCGGTCTCGGCATGCACCAGGAAAGTGAAGTCGGAGGAATTGCCGACCAGCATGCCCTGACCGCGGCGCAGCATGGATATGGTGTCCACGCAGACGCGGTGACCAAGGCCGACCTGGCGGACTTCGGTGACCTCGGCTTCAACCAGCTCCTCGTGAGCCAGCGAAATCTTGCAGCTCTTGACGATTTCCTTGAGATCGGCACAGCCCTCGGGGAGCACCACCACGCCGCTGACGCCGCGCTCCAGAATGCCGGAGGCGAGTTCGGCCTCCTTCAGGCTCCGCGCCTCGGCGTACACGGCGTCGCTCTGGGCAAGGAGATTCTCCACAGGGATGATTTCCCAGCCGGGCGCCAGGGTGCACATGCCGCTGCGGCAGGCGTCAAGATAGGTCTGCTCGTCCTCCTTGCAGGTCAGCGCGATGCTCGGCACGTCCTCGGCGGCAAGCACGTTGCAGCGGGAGAGGCCGGCAACCAGTTCGCATTCCGAGCGGGGGCAGATGACGCCGTCGACACCGGACTCGAGAGCCAGGGTGACCTCTTCCTTGCTGAAGGGGACGGCCTTGAAGAAAATGGCAGGCATGTGGCTATTCTCCGACAATCTTCAGCGCGGTGTCGACATCGGCGTCTTCGTGCACCAGGGCGCGCAGGGCGCGGACCATCTGGACGCGGCGCGGGTGGGCGAAGACGTTGCGGCCCATGGACAGACCGGAGCCGCCGGCCTTCAGGGAGTCATACACCATGGAGAGGCAGTCACGGGTGGATTCCATGCGGGGGCCGCCGGCGATGACCACGGGCACGCAGCAGGAGGCCACCACGTCGGCGAAGCTGGCCATGTCGCCGGTGTAGGAAACCTTGACTATGTCGGCACCGAGTTCGACACCGACGCGGGCGCAGTGCGCCACGACTTCGGGAGCGTAGCTGTTCTTGATCTTGGGACCGCGGCCGTACATCATGGCCAGAACAGGCATGCCCCAGTTGTCGGCGTGCTCGCAGACGCGGCCGAGGTCGCTCAGCATCTTCTCTTCATTGGGGTCGCCGAGGTTCACATGCACGGACACGGCATCGGCGCCGTGGCGGATGGCTTCCTCGACGGTGGTGACCAGGGACTTGTAGTTGCTCTGGGGAGAGAGGTCTGTGGAGGCGGAGAGATGGACGATGAGACCGATGTCGGAACCGGCGCGGCGGTAGCTGCAGCGGATCAGCCCCTTGTGCATGAGAACGGCATCGGCGCCGCCCTGAGCCATGTCGTTGACGGTCTCCTTCATGTCGATGAGACCGGGAACGGCGCCCATGGAAACGCCGTGGTCCATGGGAACAACGATAGTGCGGCCATTGTTGCGATTGATGATGCGCTCGAGACGAATCTGTTTGCCGAAGTACATTGGACTGCTCCTTCCTGGTAGAGAGTTTGTGCTTTGGACCGGCGGCAAAGA
>JAUNSE010000010.1:9479-16036 GCA_030539415.1 Desulfovibrionaceae bacterium | reverse complement strand
TTGAGCGGCTCCCTAAAACGTGACAAACCTCCGGCTTTGCCGGAGGTTTATGATTAAAAAAGTGACAAAATTTTTCTCTGCAATTCAAACAAGTTGTCTGCAAAATCGCAGAAGCGTGACCTGATTCTCTGGTCACGAATCTTGACAAATTCGTCTCTCCGCGTATCCTGCCTTTCATGACGAACGTTCAGTCCTCCCTTCCCAGGCTTTGCGACGCGCACAGTCGCGGCGTCAGCTATCTGCGGTTCTCCGTGACCGATCGCTGCAACCTGCGCTGCGTCTACTGCCGCGGCCTCGGAAAGGAGAGCGTGCTGCCGCACGGCTCCCTGCTGCGCTACGAGGAGATACTGCGCCTTGTGCGCGTGTTCCGCGGCCTCGGCGTCGGCAAGGTGCGGCTCACGGGCGGCGAACCCTTCGCGCGCAGGGACTGCGCGGCTCTGATCATGAGCCTGCGCTCGTCCTTTCCCGATCTCAACCTGCGCCTCACCTCCAACGGCACCCTGCTGCGCCCGCACATCGGTCTGCTGAAGGAGGCCCGCGTGGACGCCGTGAACCTGTCCATCGACAGCTTCGACAGGGAGACCTTCCGCGAGCTCACCGGCTTCGACCTGCTTGACGAGGTGGTCGCCGTGCTCGAGGGACTGCTGGCCGCCGGCGTGCGCGTCAAGGTCAATGCCGTGGCCATGCGCGGCGTCACCGACAGACAACTGCCCTCCTTTCTGGAGGCTGTGACGCGCTGGCCGGTGGACGTGCGCTTCATCGAGTTCATGCCCATGGGCGAGGGCACTGTCTGGGACGCCGGACGCTTTCTGCCCGCCGAGGAGATCATGCGCTCGCTCGGGACCATGGCCGAGCTCGTGCCGGTCCCGGACGCGCACGCGGATCACGGCCCGGCCAGAATGTACGCCGTGCCCGGCCGCCAGGGCCGCTTCGGCTTCATCACCGCCCTGTCCAACCATTTCTGCGACACCTGCAACCGCCTGCGCGTGACAAGCGACGGCAGCCTGCGCACCTGTCTCTTTGCCGACACCATGACGCCCCTGCGGGGGCTGCTCAGGGATCCGGCCGTGACGGACGAGGATCTCGCCCGCGTCATACGCCAGGCTCTGGCGGACAAGCCCGTGGGAGCCGACCTGCTGAAGGCCAGAAAGGAAACGGCCGTGGCCAGGGGCCGCATGGCCAGCATCGGCGGCTAGACCGCCCCCGCAGCCGGCATCCCGGGGTCCTCCCGGCAGAGCAAGGCCCGTCCGCCCGCGCGGACAGGGGACTTGCGCCGCACCCCCGCGACGGGCCGGCGCCGGTCAGGCGCAGCCCGCCAGCCGGATTCATCCAGAACCATCCGGATCCATCCGGATGCATCCGGCAGCCTCTTCGTCATTCCATATCAATCCGCATCATTCCTGAGCCGCGAATGGCTCCGTCAGGAGGTTTTCACCATGCTCACCAGCGCCCGCAACCGCTTCGAAGGCACTGTTTCCAGGGTTCTTCCCGGCGCCATCAACGACGAGGTCATCGTCACCCTGAGCACCGGCGACGAGGTTGTCGCCACCATCACCAAGGGCAGCACCGAGCGCCTGGACATCAGGCCCGGCCGCGAGGTCCTGGTCCTCATCAAGGCCAGCTTCGTGATTCTGCTCGCCGACTGCGAGGACTACATCTTCTCCACCCGCAACGTCTTCCCCGCCACCGTGACCGAGGTCCGCAACGGCAGGGTCGCCACCGAGGTGGACATGGTCACCGAGAAGGGCCTGTCCCTGACCTCCACCATCACCGTGGTCAGCGCCGAGCGCCTGAAGCTCGCCGAAGGCGTGAAGATCAGCGCCGCCGTCAAGGCGCCCCACGTCATTCTGGCCGTGAAGAAGGACTAGCCGGAAAGAAGACGGTCGGCGAACTGCATGCGCAGGCCTTCGCCGGTCCGCGAGGCGTCATGCCATATGTATTGAAGAGGGCCGGAACCTGGCTGGTTCCGGCCCTCTTCCAGTCCCTTCAGGCCGGGCGGGATGGTGACGGTGGAGGCGGCCTATGTCCTGTGCCGTCCGTGCAGGAAGTGATAGAGGACGGCCGACACGAGAACGGCGGCCGCGGCCGCAAAATACAGGCCCTGGTAGCCGTAGGCCGGAATGAGCAGGCCCAGCAGCACGGGCCCGATGCCGATGCCGAGGTCGAAGAAGACGAAGAAGGTGGTCGTGGCCTGCGGGACGCGCGAGAGCGTGACCAGGGAGAGGGAGACGGCCTGCCCCACGGACTGGAAATTGCCGAAGCCCATGCCCAGGAGCGCGGCCGCGCAGAGCAGGGCCGCGCCGCTTTCCGCGACGGCCATCAGGCAGAAGGAGAGCATGGTCAGGACGAAGATGGGCGGAAAGAGAAAGCCCTCGCCGCGCGCGTCGTAAAGGCGGCCGGTGAGGGGGCGGGTCAGCAGGGTGGCCGCCGCGTAGACAGGAAAGAAGAGGCTGGCCGCGGCGGCGAGATCGCGTTCGGCCGCGAGGCTGGTCAGGAAGGCCTGGGTGCAGCCGTAGCCCAGGCAGAAGACCAGGGCCACCAGGGAGAAGCGCGCCACGCGCGGATCCGTGTAGGAGTTGAGCTCGAGTCCTGGTCTGCGGCGCCTGGAAACGGGCGGCAGATTCCGCAGGAGCAGGGAGGCGCCAAGACAGGCGAGGCTTGCCGCGAAGCTCAGACCGACCGGTCCGCATAGGGCATGAGGCCGGAGAGGAGAATGCCGAGGAAGGGGCCGAGCGCCAGGGCCAGGGCCGTGCTCATGCTGAAGACGCTGACCCCGAAGCCGCGGTGTTCGGGCGGAACAACCCAGGCGACGAGGGAGCCCGTCACCGTGCCGGCGATGCCGACGCCGGTGCCGCAGACAAAGCGCTGCAGAAAGAGCCCGGCGGCCGAGTCGGAGAGGAAGAAGCAGCCTATGCTGGCCGAGAAGATGCCGAGGCCCGCGAAAAGCGCCGGCCGCAGGCCGAGCACGGGCAGGAGGCTGCCGGTGAAGAAGCGTCCGGCGAGGCAGCCTATGATCAGCAGGCCCGAGCTCAGGCCGGAAAGGCTGAGGCTCAGGTGAAAGGTTGCTCTGGCATAGGCCGTGATGGTCACGAAGATCAGATAGTAGACGACCATCACCAGAAAATTGACAAGCGTGATGACGGCGAAATTGCGGGAGCAGACGGCGCGCAGGGCTTCCCTCGTGCCGGCGCCGGGCGTTCCCGCGCTGCGCGCCGCGCGTTTGCGGCGGTGTGCTGGCATGGCGGCCTCCTGATATCTGTTGCGTGCGCAACGGACTTGTCGGTTTGTGTCCGACAGTAGAGCCGCCGGTCCGGCAGTGTCAAGGAAGGCCGGCCTTTTTTTCGCCCTCTCCGTATTCTTTCTTTTCCGGGCAGGCGCGGAAAGCGCGGAAAGGGCCGGAAGCGCCCGCCCGAAGAGCGCTCCCGGCCCTTTTGTCCGCGCCTGTCGCACGCCGCGCGGGCGGGGGCTGCGCGTCCGCCGGGGTCAGGCCCTCGTGCGTCCGTGCAGGAAATGGTACATGACCGCGGCCAGAATGATGGTGCCGGCCAGGGCCAGATACATGCCCTCGTAGCCGTAGTGCGGCACGATCATGCCCATGAGGAAGGGACCCACGCCGCAGCCGAAGTCGAAGAAGATGAAGAAGGTGGTTGTGGCCTGGCTGATGCGCGAGCGGGTGACCAGGGACAGGGCGACGGCCTGGCCCAGGGACTGGAAGTTGCCGAAGCCCATGCCGAGGAGTGTCGCGGCGAGGAGCAGGGTCAGGGCCGAATGGGCGTACGCCATGGCGCAGAAGGCCAGCGCCGTCAGCAGGAAGATGGGGTAGAAGAGGGCGTTCTCGCCGCGAGCGTCGTACATGCGCCCGGTGAGGGGCCGGGTCAGCATGGTGGCCGCGGCGTAGACAAGGAAGAAGAGGCTGGCCGAGGCGGCGAGATCGCGCTCCGCGGCCAGCGAGGTCATGAAGGCCTGCGTGCAGCCGTAGCCCAGGCAGACCACGATGGCGACCAGCGAGAAGCGCACCACGCGCGGATCGATGTAGCTGTTGAGCTCGAGGCCGGGCCTGTGATGGTGGGAGATGACCGGCAGGTCGCGCAGGGCGAGGGCGATGGCGATGCAGGCGCAGATGGTGGCCAGGTTGACGCGCACCAGGATGGCGTAGGGCAGCAGGTGCGAGAGCAGGATGCCGAAGAAGGGGCCGAGGGCCAGGGCGAGGGCCGTGCTCATGCTGAAGATGCTGACGCCGAAGCCGCGGTGCTCGGCCGGGATGACCCAGGCGACGACCGTGCCGGTGACGGTGCTGGTGACGCCGATGCCGAAGCCGGTGGCGAAGCGCTCGGCGAAGAGGGAGGCCGCCGAGTCCGTGAAAAAGAAGCAGGCGATGCTGGCGGCGATGATGCCGAGGCCCGAGAAGAGGCTGGTGCGGCAGCCCAGCACGGAAATCAGATGGCCGGTGAGAAAGCGGCCGGCAAGACAGCCCAGCACCAGCATGCCCGAGGTGAGGCCGGCGGCGCTGAGGGAGAGGCCGAAGGCGGAGCGCGCGTAGGCCGTGCTGGTCACGAAGACAAGATAGTACACGCTCATGGCCAGGAAGTTGACGAGGGTGATGATGTTGAAGTTCCGCGTGCAGATTTCCCGCAGGATCTGACCGGTGGTGAGAGTTGTCTCGCAGGCGCCGTGCGGGTGGTGATGGTGACGGCTGTCAGGCATGACATATCTCCTGAATGCGTATTTCGTTGCACATGCAACGATTAAAACTTGATGCGAGCGCAACGATATGCTTTCCCGGTTTTGTGTCAAGCGAAAATTCGCGCCGCGCGTGAGGCCGGGCAGTTTTTTTCGTCTTCTGATGGACAATGCATTTTGCCTGTTATATTTTTCAGACAAAATTTCTGTTCAGGATACATGAAGCGAGCACAAGTCCATGTGCAGCCGTGTTTTTATGCTGCAGAAGCTTTTTTTCGTCCCGCTCTTTCCGATTTGTTTCTCTGTTCGGGGCCCTGCCTATGGAAATAACAAACTGCAGATGGTTTGGCCTGGCAAACCGCTATTACAATCTCTATCTCTCCCAGAGGCTGGCCTGTCTCGGCCTGAATGTCGGCCAGCACCTTATCGTGCTGGCGGTCTGCAGGGAGCCGGGCATCACTCAGGACCGGCTGCCGGCCCAGCTCGGGCTCAACAAGAGCAATGTGGCCAGAGGGCTCGCGACCCTGGAGGAGAAGGGCTTCGTGGAGCGCAGGATCAACGAGAACGACAAGCGCACGGCCCACATCTGGCCGACGGAAAAGGGGCGCGAGACCTATCCCCTCATCATGGACATTGTGCGCGACTGGGACAGCAATGTCATCGCCATCTTTTCGGACGAGGAGAACGCGAAACTGAAAAGGCAGCTTCAGCAGATTGCCGAAGCCGCCATGCGCTTTGTGAAAGGAAACGGAGACTAGAGGGGCCGGGAGCGGATCGTCCGCCCGCGCTCAGTACCAGCCGAAGAGGCTCGCTCCCTGATCAAGGCCGCGCAGCCGCGCCATCTCGTCACCGGACAGGGTGAAGTCCGCGCAGGCGAGATTTTCGGCGAGCCGCTCCGGCCGCGAGCTTTTGGGAATGACGGAGATGCCCTGCGAGGTTAGAAAGTTCAGCGCCACCTGGGCCGGCGTGCGGCCATGGGCGCGGGCGATCTCTCCGAGCGCGGGGATCGCCAGCAGGCCGCCCCTGCCGCAGCCGAGCGGGCTCCAGGCCTGGGCGTGCACGCCGAGCCTGCGCATGCGGGTCACCAGTTCCGGCTGCTGATGCAGCACGTGCAACTCCACCTGATTGACGGCCGGCACGAGGCCGGTTCTCGCGATCAGCCGCTCAAGGCGCCCGATGCCGAAGTTCGAGACGCCGATGGCCCGCACGAGTCCCCCGGCCCGCGCCTCCTCGAGAGCCGCGTACATCTCCTCGGCCTCCTCGTATGGCTCGTGAATCAGCATGAGGTCGAGCCAGTCCAGGCCAAGGGCCTGCAGGGAGGCCCTGATGCCGGCCTTCGCCTTCGCGTGTGACCGGCTCGGGCTGAAGAGCTTGGAGGTCACGAAGACTTCCCGGCGCGGTATGCCGGATGCCCGGATGCCCCGTCCGGTCTCGGCCTCGTTGCCGTACATCTGCGCGGTGTCGACGAGGCGGCAGCCCATTTCCAGGGCCAGGCGGACCGTGTCCTCGCACTGCCGCCCGCGCAGGTCCCAGGTGCCCAGACCGATCAGGGGCATGCTGATGCCGCAGGCAAGCTCCACCGTCTTCACGCGCGTCTCCCGGGGGCCCGTCTCGCGCCCTCCTGCCGGCCGCCGTGTCCGGGGCCGTCCTGACGGCCGCTTCCGGCCTGCTCTTCCTGACGCAGGCTGAAGAGCAGAAAGTCCAGAGCGTCTATCTTCTTCTGCGCCGCGTGCAGATCGTCCAGCAGGCGGGCCCTGTGCCCCCGCAGCAGGCTGATGGCGCATTCCGCGCGGCCGCAGGCGAAAAAGTCCAGGAAGCGCTGCCTGTCGGCAGCGCTGCAGCCGGCGTCGTCGAGGTTACGCTCGAGTGCAGACTGC
>JAUNSE010000010.1:0-9469 GCA_030539415.1 Desulfovibrionaceae bacterium | reverse complement strand
CGCCGTATTCATGGGTGCCCTCGTTCATCCGGCCCTGGCTGGCCAGCACGATTTCGGCCTTTGATTCGGGATCGTCGCGGATGAGCTCGTCCACGGCCGGCAGCACTATGCGCCCGGACAGGGGATTCTTGATGCTGTCCACGGGCGTGGTGATGACGGCGTCGAGGTCCGACTTCTCGAAGCAGAGGTCCGAGTCGATGACCTCGCAGTCGATGAGCCTGAGATTGCGGCAGTAGCACAGCGGCTGGGAGCTCAGGATGCGGCAGTGATCCAGCACGAGGTCGTCGGAGTACCAGCCCAGGAACTCGCCGCGAAGGAAGCTGTTGCGCACCACGACGTTCTCGGCGTGCCAGAAGGCGTCGCGGCTCGTGATGTCGCAGTTTTCGAAGACGCAGTCGCGCAGGTACTGCAGGGCGTACTTGCCGGTGAACTTCACGCCGGCAAACTGCAGCTTCGAGGAGTGCAGCATGAAGTAGTCGCTCTTCACGGTGCAGTCCTCCATGCGCATGTCCGAGGTGAACCAGCCGAATTCGTTGGAGATGATGTCGCAGTCTCGGACAGTGACGTCGCGGCATTCGCGTATGGCCTTGATGCCGTGCATCCTTGTCCCGGCGATGTCCACCTGCTCCGAGTACCAGAGCGCGGCGCGGCCGTTTTCCGTGAGCTCGCTGTCCCTGATGGTCAGGCGGTGATCGTGCCAGCACGGATAGCGCAGGTTGAAGAGGCAGTGCTCGACCGTGATGTCCGAGCACTCCTTGAGCGCGCTTTCGCCGTCCTCGGGCCCGCTGAAGGTGCAGTCCGCGACAAGCGCGCCGCGCAGGCCGTAGAGGGCGCGCTCCTCGTCAAAAGTCTTTCCGCTGACAGTGTTCATATGTGTTGCCTCGGCTGATGGTTCGGATTTGTCGGGGGCCGGCGGACAGCGCCGGTCATTCCGTCTGACTGCCGGTATAGCGCCGCGGCGGATATGGGGCAAATACTTATATCAAATAGCATGCGATGCTTGACAGGCATAACAGAATGCTTCACGCTCGGCTTCCTCAAGGAGGTATCCCGTCATGGAAGTGCGCGTGCTCCGCTATTTTCTGGCCGTGGCCAGGGAGGGCAGCATCACCGCTGCCGCCAACTATCTGCATGTGACCCAGCCGACCCTCTCCCGCCAGCTGAAGGAGCTCGAGGAGGAGCTCGGCACGAAGCTCTTCGTGCGCCGCAGCCACAGCGTCTCCCTGACCGCGGACGGCATGCGCCTGCGCAAGCGGGCCGGCGAGGTGGTGGACATGATCGAGAAGACCGAGGCCGAGTTCGCCGCGAAGGAGGAAAGCGTTTCCGGCGACATCTACATCGGCGCCGGCGAGACCAGGGTCATGCGCCATGTGGCCGACATCCTCTGCGGGATACACAGGGAGTATCCGGACATACGCGTGCACCTGCACAGCGGCAATCTCGAGGACGTGACCGAGCGTCTGGACAAGGGGCTGCTGGACTTCGGCATCCTCATCCAGCCGGCGGACCTGGGCAAGTACGACTACGTGAACCTGCCGGAAAAGGATGTCTGGGGCGTGGTCACGCGCAGGGACAGCGAGCTCGCCGCAAAGGAGGTCATCCGCAGGGAGGACCTGCTCGGCGTCCCGCTCGTGGTCTCCAGACAGGCCGTGAACCGCACGGCCGGCAGAAACGACTTCATCGAGTGGTTCGCCGAGGACTTCGACACGCTCTCGCGCGTGGCGACCTACAATCTGGCCTACAACGCCTGCCTGCTGGTGGAGAGCGGCCTGGGGCACGCCCTGACCATAGCGGGTCTGGCCGATGTCTCGGACAGCAGCAGTCTGTGCTTCAGACTGCTCGAGCCGAGGCTCGAGACCGGCCTCAACATCGTCTGGAAGAAGTATCAGGTCTTCTCCCCGGCGGCCGAGATCTTTCTCGAAAAGATACAGGCCGCTTTCGGCGGCTCGGACTGAAACCGCGCGCGGGCCCGACGGCTCCGCCTGCCTTCCGTCGGGCGCGCCGTTCATTCGCATGTTCCGCCCCAGCGCCCGGCCTGTCCGGGGACGGGGTCTCGTCGGCTGTCCCGCGGCATCCGGGCTTCGAGCGGATGCCGGGCTGCCGCGGCGGGACCGGCTGTCCCGGGCATGGGCGGCCGGAGCGCTGTCCGCGGACAAAGCATGTTTGTGTCACCATATGATATGCCTGAAAACTATATCGTCATATAAGATATAAGTATTTGCAATATGTAGCCGCTCTGCGTAAAGGAAGGGAAACGCACACGAGGAGAGCCTGAAAGATGTCTCTCCCGCTGAAACACAGAGAAAGGAGACAGCATGAACAGACATATCGGACTTGCGGCGGGACTTTTGCTCGCACTTGCCATGACCTGCGGCACAACAGCCCATGCGGGAAATCAGAACAGCGTCGAAAAGCAGAAGGAGAATGTTGAAATGCAGCTCGAACAGAAGTGGGACAAGACCTTTCCTCAGAGTGAAAAGGTCGATCACCGCAAAGTGACCTTCACCAACCGCTACGGCGTCACTCTGGCCGCCGACATGTACACGCCGAAGAACGCGCAGGGGAGGCTTGCCGCCATTGCCGTGAGCGGTCCCTTCGGGGCGGTCAAGGAGCAGGCCTCCGGCCTCTACGCCCAGACCCTGGCCGAGCGCGGTTTTGTGACCGTCGCCTTCGACCCGTCCTTCACCGGCGAAAGCGGCGGCCAGCCCAGAAACGTGGCCTCCCCGGACATCAATACCGAGGACTTCAGCGCGGCCGTGGACTTTCTGACCACCCTGGACAATGTGGACGCGGAGAAAATCGGCATTCTGGGCATCTGCGGCTTCGGCGGCATGGGCGTCAACGCCGCGGCCATGGACACGCGCATAAAGGCCGCCGTGGCCTCCACCATGTATGACATGAGCCGCGTCAACTCCCGGGGCTACTTCGACGCCATGGACGCCGACGCCCGCCACGAGGCGCGCCGCAAGCTCAACGCTCAGCGCACGGCGGACGCCCGCGCAGGCTCCATCGCCCCCTCGGCCAACGGTCTGCCCGAGGCTCTCTCCGGGAACGAACCGCAGTTCGTGAAGGACTACTTCGACTACTACAAGACAAAGCGCGGCTTCCACGCCCGCTCCATCAACTCCAACGGCCGCTGGAACGCGACCATGCCGCTCTCCTTCATGAACATGCCCCTGCTGGCCTGGGCCGGCGAAATCCGCTCCGCCGTCCTGCTCATCCACGGCGAGAAGGCCCACTCCCGCTACTTCAGCGAGGATCTCTTCAAGGAACTGAAGGGCGGCAACAAGGAACTGCTCATCATCCCCGGCGCCAGCCACACCGACCTCTACGACAGGCTCGACGTCATTCCCTTCGACAGAATCGAGACCTTCTTCAGGACAAATCTGAATCAGGCCGGCCCCACCCGGTAAAGGCTGCCGGACAGGGACTGCTCCGGCAGTACGGCAGACAGAACATCCCCCCATGAACAGGGCGGCACGGCGCTTCGGCTCCGGGCCGCCCTGTTCGCGTGTCACGGCCCGGGCAAATCCCCGGACGGTCCCGCCGCGCGACGGGTGTTCGGGACGGCAGGGCAGGTCTCTGCAGTTCTGAACTTTCCGCCTGTCTTTTTCGCAGAAATGCTCTTTACAAGCAGAGAAACTGCAGTACATTGATGCGTATCATCAGACGCAATGCAAGTGCCTTGAAAAAAGAGCGCCGCTTGCACGCAGTCCGGCATTCTGCTAAGCACGCATGGACTCATGCCGTCGCGGGCACTGCCCGCGGCAAAATGCAATTATTCTGTTCCACAGGGAAAAGACATGCATACATTCAGAAAAACTCCCGCGCCTTCCGCGCCGCTTCTCTTCACCCGCCGCGCCTTTCTGGGCTCGCTTGCCGCCTCGGCCGCGCTGGCCGGCCTGCCCGGCGCAGCTTTCGCCGCGGGCCCTCTCCGCGTCCTTGCCGCCACCTATCCGGCCTGTCTGGCCTGCTCCGCGGTCATGGACGGTCTGCCCGGCATGGAGCTCGACCTGCTGGTGGCCGCCCAGACCGGCTGCCCGCATGACTACGCCATGACGCCCAGGGACCGCATGAAGCTTGAGGAGTGCGACGTGCTGGTGCTCAACGGCGGAGGCTTCGAGTCCTTCCTGGACGATCGGCTGCTCTCCGGTCTGTCCGCCCAGGTGGTCGACGCCGGAGCGGGCATCGACATGTCCGCCGCGCCCGGGCCGAAAGAGCACGAGCATGACGAACACGGCCACGAGGCGCACGATCACGAGCATGAGGGGGAACACGAGGAGGAGCCGGGCCATCATCACCATCACGGTGCCGGCAATCCGCACTATTTCTCCAGCCCGGCGGCCTTTGCCGTGATGGCGGGCAATGTCGCCGCGGCGCTCGGGAAGAAATGCCCCGAGCAGGCCGCCGTCCTGAAGGAGCGGGCCGACGCCCTGGCCGTCTCCATGGGGGCGCTTTCCGCCGACCTGCAGGCCCTGCCCGGCGAGGGCATGCACCTTGTGGTGCAGCACGACACCCTGTCCTGGTTCTTCAGGGGCACGTCCTTCCATATAGAAGCAGTGCTGCAGGAGGAGGCCGACGACGCCCCCTCGGCCGCCGCGCTGCTGGCGCTGGTGAACCGCATCAAGGCCGGAGGCACCTGGCTTCTGGTCGGCGAGCCGCAGTTCCCGGGCCAGGTGATGGACACCCTGGCCGCCGAGACCGGCGCGAAAAAAATCTATGTGAATCCCCTGGCCTCGGGCCCGTATCCGGTGCCCGCCGGCCTGTACGAGAAGACCATGCGCGAGAACATCGCCGTCCTCGCGGCCGCGGTCGGGAAGTAGCCGCCGTCATCCGCGGGCCGGGACGTCCGCGGCGTCGACCGGACATGGCTCTGCCGGGCCTTTTTCGGCTCTGCTCTTCCGCTCCCGCTTTCTGGCCCGGGTCCCTGCCCGGGCTTTTTCAGTGTTCCGCACAGCGCGCCCAGCCGGGCGCCGCGCGAGGTGTTCCATGGATTTCATGAAGCTCGAGCCCGTGCTCATCCTCTGCTCCGCGGCCGCCGGTCTGGCGGTCGGACAGGCGGTGCCGGACGTCCCGTACCTTGTCTGCGTCGAGCCGCTGCTGACAGGCATGCTCTTCTTTGTCTTTCTGTCGCTGGAGGCCGGGCGCCTGAAGGATTCCTTCCGCAATCTCCGCTTCACCCTGGCTTCGACGGGCGTCAACTTTGTCTGGACCCCGCTTCTCGCCTTCGCGCTGGGTCTTGTCTTCCTGCCGGGCAGAACGGACCTGCAGATCGGGCTGATGATGCTGTGCATCGCGCCCTGCACCGACTGGTACCTCATCTTCACGGGCCTTGCCCGCGGCAATGTGGAGCTCGGCGCGTCCATCCTGCCCCTGAACCTCGTGCTGCAGATAGCCCTGCTGCCGCTCTATCTCTTCATCTTCTTCGGCGGCAGCGTGCAGACTTCGCCCGCGGATCTGGCCGCGAGCATTGTCGCCGTGCTTGTTGCGCCGGCCGCCCTGGCCGTCCTGCTGCGCGCTGGCGCGGGACGGTCGGCGGGCCTCGCGCGCGTGCGCGAAGGGCTCGGAGCCGTCAGCGAGCCGGCCCAGCTTCTCTTCCTCTGCCTCGCCATCGCGGCCATGTTCGCCGCCGAAAGCGGCAGCGTGCTGGGCAGTCCCGCCGTCTTCGCGAGGCTCCTGGCCCCCGTGCTGCTCTTTTTCGCCGTCAATCTCTTCGCCGTGCGACTGCTCGTCCGTCGTCTCGGCATGAGCTGGGAGGACGGCATCGCCCTGAATCTCACCACCCTGGCCAGAAACTCCCCCCTGTCTCTGGCCATCGCCGCGTCCGCCTTTCCCGGCCGCGCGGACATCGCCTTCGTGCTGGTGGTGGGCGCCCTGATCGAACTGCCGGTCCTGGCCCTCATTGCCTGGTACCTGCGCGGGAAGCGGGGATGACTGACACCGACTCGTTTCCCTCCATTTCGGAATCCGGTACAGCGGAGACGGGAGGCTGGGAGGGCGTGCCGTGCGTTTTTTTTATCACATGCGCTTGACAGGCGCTGCGGACGGAGCGTATAAACATCGCTGTTCCGAGGTGCCATTCCGGCATCTCCAATCTCTTCAAGGATTCGCAAATGACCGCTCCCTTCAGCACATACCCCGCTCATACCGGCCGCAAGTTCGCCGGTTTCTGGTGGTGGCGCAGTGACAGGAAGGGAGTGATGCAGGCACTCTAGCCTGCACACATGGCCTGCTGACAACACGCCGTCCCTTCCATGATGAAAGGGACGGCGTTTTTTTTTGACCGAGAGGGGTTCTTATGAGTCAATTTACTGGCATCACGCTGCAGCAGAAGGCACGCCTTCTGCCCGCGGACATGGACACGCCCATCAGCCTCTTCATGGGCATGGTCGGCGCCGGCGACGGCATCCTGCTGGAAAGCGCCGCCGTGGACGGCAAATGGGGCAGGTACAGCATTCTGGCCTGCGACATGCTGCTCTACATCTCCTGCCGCAACGGCGAGCTGGCCCTGCGCGTCGAGGACGACCGCCTGTCCTTCCTGAAGGAGCTCGAGGGCATGCCCTTTGCCCAGGGCCTCAACGCCCTGATGGAACGCATCACCATCCTGCCGCCCGCCGATGTGGCCGGCCTGGATCTGCCTCCCATCACCAGAGCCCTGTACGGCTATCTGGGCTTCGAGATGGCCGGCCTCTTCAATCCGAAGCTGGCCCCCATCATGCCCAAGGAAGAGGCCGAGTGCCAGCTGGCCCTGCCCGGCACGGTCATCGTCTTCGATCATGTCTACAACCGCCTCTGCCAGATCTGCCTGGACGAGTTCACCGACGTTCGCTCCGCCCACGAGTCCAGCCTCTTCACGGCCAGGCACGACGACAAGGCCGTTCTGGCCGAGCCCGACGCCGAGGGCTACAAGGACTTCGTGCGCCGCATCCAGGTCATGCTGCAGCAGGGCGAGGCCATTCAGTGCGTGCCCTCCGTGCGCTTCTCCACGCCCTGGCGCGGTGACGGCTTCGGCCTCTACCGCCGCATGCGCCGCATCAATGCCTCTCCCTACATGTTCTACATGCACTTCCCGTCCATGAGCCTCTTCGGCTCTTCGCCGGAAGTCATGGTCCGCTGCTCCAAGGACAACCTGCACCTCGCGCCCATCGCCGGCACCCGCCGCCGCGGCCGCGACGACGCCGAAGATCATCAGATGGAGCTGGATCTGCTCTCCGATCCCAAGGAGCGCGCCGAGCACGTCATGCTGGTCGATCTCGGCCGCAACGACCTCGGCCGCATCGCCGTCAGCGGCAGCGTCCGCGTGGAAAGCCTCATGCAGATCGAGCGCTTCAGCCACGTCATGCATCTCACGAGCCAGGTGACCGCCCGTCTGCAGCCCGGCAAGAATGCCGTGGACGTGCTGGCCTCCACCTTCCCGGCGGGCACCGTGTCCGGCGCTCCCAAGCTGCGCGCCATCGAGATGATCCGCGAGATGGAAGGCCGCCCGCGCGGCCCCTACGCCGGCTGCATCGGCTGGATCGGCCTGGACAAGGACAGCGTCAACCTGGACATGGGCATCACCATCCGCTCCATGTGGGTCCGCGGCGGCCGCCTCTACTGGCAGGCCGGCGGCGGCATCGTCCACGATTCCATCCCGGATCTGGAATGGAAGGAAGTCACCAACAAGTCCGCCATCATGCGTCTCGCCCTGAAGTCTGAAGAGGAAGCCGTCAATGTTTCTGTTAATCGATAACTACGACTCGTTCACCTACAATCTGGTCCAGTACTTCCAGAATCTGGGAGAGAATCCCACCGTCCTGTTCAACGACGATCCCAAAATCCTGGACCTCGCCACCTCCGGCACCCTGGAAAAGGTCGTCATCTCCCCCGGCCCGTCCCATCCCGCCAAGGCCGGCCTGTGCCTCGAATTCCTGAAGCTGCTGCCTCATGACGTGCCGGTGCTGGGCGTGTGCCTCGGCCATCAGGTTCTCGGGCTGTTCGGCGGCGCCGACGTGGTCGTGAACTCCGTGATCATGCACGGCATGCAGAGCGACATCAAGCACGAGGAAGGCGGGCTCTTCACCAGCGTGCCCGATCCCATGCGCGTGGGCCGCTACCACTCCCTGGTGGTCGTCTCCGAGCTGGACGACGATCCGAAGCTGCCCTTCCGCGTGACCGCCCGCGGCCCGCTCGGAGAGGTCATGGCCCTGCAGTACAAGGACCGCCCCTGGTGCGGCGTGCAGTTCCATCCCGAGTCCGTGCTGACCCCCGAGGGCATGCGCCTGCTGGTCAACTTCCCGCAGGAGATTCTGCCCGGCGCGGCCAAGGCCGCTCCCGCGGTCGTTCCCGCTTCCGACGGTGAAAAGCCCACCCTGCGCGCCATTCTCGAGCGTCTGGCCTGCCATCAGGACCTGGATCTCAACATGGCCCAGTTCGGCTTCGACATGCTCATGGACGGCGAGATGACGCCCACCCAGACCGGCGCCTTCCTCATGGGCCTGCGCGCCAAGGGAGAGACCTCGCTCGAGCTCGGCTGCGCCATCCGCTCCGTGCTGGCCCGCGCCGTGCCGACGCCTCCGGTGCCGGACGACGCCATCGACGTGGTGGGCACCGGCGGCGACGGCCGCTCCTCCTTCAACTGCTCCACCTGCACGTGCCTCACCCTGGCCGGCATGGGCTACCACGTGGCCAAGCACGGCAACCGCGCCGTGTCCTCCACCAGCGGCGCCGCGGACACCCTGTCCCTGCTCGGCCTGAATCTGGAGAAGGATCCCGAGAAGATCTGCCAGCAGATCCGCGAGACCAACTTCGGCTTCTTCTTCGCGCCCAACTTCCATCCCTCCTTCCGCCATGTGGGTCCGGCCCGCAAGGAGATGGGCATCCGCACCCTGTTCAACATTCTCGGACCCATGATCAACCCCTCCAAGCCGCCGTACCTGCTGATGGGCGTGGCCCGTCCCGAGCTCGTGCAGCTCATCGCCGACACCCTGTCCTCCTCGCCGACCCTGAAGCGCGTGGGCGTGGTCTACGGCGCCGGCGGCTACGACGAGGCGACCCCCATGGGTCCCGCCAAGATCATCCTGCTCGATCACGGCAGGCAGACGCCCATGACTCTGGATCCCGCCGAATACGGCATTCCGACCTGCACGCCCGAGGACGTTGCCGTGCATTCCCAGGAGGAGGCCGTGGCCGTGCTGAAGGAGCTCCTGCAGGGCAGGGGCAGTCAGCACATGAAGAACATGGTCATGCTCAACGTGGCCCTGTCCATCTTCCTGATCAGGCCGGAGAAGGACATGGCGGCCTGCATGAAGGAAGCCCGGGAAGCCGTGGAGAGCGGCGCCGGCCGCAAGTTCGTCAAGTAGGGAAGGCAGGTTTCACCTGCCGCATCCGGGCCGCCCGAAAAGGCGGCCCGGTCCCGCGGGAGTGGTTATGAGCAGTCAATCCGGCGCCCCCAGGCAGGCAGGCCTGGAGCGCTTCCGCACGGCCAAAC
>JAUNSE010000397.1 GCA_030539415.1 Desulfovibrionaceae bacterium | reverse complement strand
GGGGGTTGGGGGGGGGGGGGGGCCCCCCCCCCCCCCCCCCCCAGTATGAATCTTGAAATACGTATATTGCTGTTATCATATAGCTTTTTGTCATTATAGCGGTATGCTTAATCACAGAAACAAGATGTGTTATCAGGAGAGTATCCATGGCAGATACAGTCATCCCCGGAACTCCGAACGACAATTTTCACGACTGCGACTTGTCCTGCTGCGCGGTGAAGCTGGGCACGGGCGGCGATATGCCGGAAGAGAACGCGCCGCTGCCCTCCCTTGTGGACGAGATGCGCAGAAAGGAAGCGGAAATGCTGGCCGCTGTTGAGAAGGGGGACACCCTCCTGAAGGCATTTCAGGATATGGCGTCCGACTCCGCATTGGAAAAGGAACAGGCGGCGGTCAGCGAAGCTGATGAAGGCGCCGCACCCATGCCGGCTCCTGCAGAAGAGCTGACTGTTGATGTCTCTCTGCCCAAGCCCCTGAGCGACCACCGTCAGTTCATCGACAATCCTCCTGACCCGCTTTATCGAGCGATTTATTTCTATTTAATCTCTTTTGAGGTCATAACTGTGGCGCAGCTGACAACTCTGGTCCGGCTGAGCTGGAAGAACGAGAATATCGGCAGCGGCAAGATGACAGAAATTCTGACATACCTTGTCAGAATGCATCACATCAGACAGATCGACACTCCGGTGTCTGCCCTGACAATGTGCGGGCATGCCAAAAATCAGGTTGCCGCAACCATGGGAAAGGGGCCCTATACCGCAGGATGGGCTGGTTACGAGCTGTTCAGCCCCATGGTTTCGGAAGGCGCCATTCGCCGGGCATTGATGAGAAACGACAGTCTTATCCAATATTTTGAGATGTTGAAGCAGGGGAGGCTTCCGCACAGTCCTGCAGTGCTGAGAACTCTCCGTACCCGCATACCTGACCGGACGAACACGCAGAGCGTTCCTTTCTGGTTCATGGGGATGCAGTACTGCCACATCGCCGTGCCCGGAATGGTTCTCACTCCTGAGCACAACTGGCTTTTCCTGCCGAAGGGCGGGCTGCCCGAATTGCCGCCTGACGCCGATAGACTGAACTGTCTGACCTGTTTTGACGGCAAGTATCTTTGCTGGGAAGATGGCGCGTGGGTCGATGAAATGGGCCGGGAATACATTCGTCAGGGCAGGGATTCATCCTTGAAGGAAGCCGCCCGGCGCGAAGCCGGGAAGACCGAGGACTGCCTGATTGATGTCTCGCTCCCGCAGAAGTCCGAAGAGATGGCGCGCAAGGCCTTGATCAGGATGCACGGGGACATGGTGCGCTGCTTCGTTCTTGCCTGCGCTCTGAACCTGCAGCTTGTCACGACCGAGCAGATCTGCCGACTGGCAGCGCTGTTCCTTTCGTCGCAGAAGGTCTCGAAGCCCGGAATCCAGGAAATGCTGAAGTTCATGGCCGTCAGCGGCCTGGCCCGGCTGACGGACAGGCCCGTGCGCGCGCTGGCCGTCAGCGGCGCGGCCAGAAAGAAGATCGTCGGCCTGTATCCCGCCTCCAGGCTTGACACAGTCGCATTCCCGGACATCTTCCGCCCCGAGCTGGAATCCGAAAAGGTGACGGAGGAGGCCGCGCTCCGCTGTCTGCGGAAGACGGAATGCCTTGTCCGCTATTTCGAAGGACTGCAGCAGAGCGGCACCCGCCAGTGCAGGGCTGTCTTCAGCCGGCATGCGGGTGACCCCTTCAGCGTGAACACCGAGCAGCTGTACGGGTTTGCCATGGGGAATGTGTGCCCGTGCCGCCTCGCCCTGCCGGACGAGAAGCCGATGGCCGGCAGGACATGCCTTATTGTCCCGGAGAGCGCGCTGCCAGTTTCCCTGGAGGTGCCGGAAGGCGCAGCCTGCATTGCCTTTTTCGAGGGCGCCTTCCACAGATGGGAAGACGGTGCCTGGGTGCGCGAAGCAGGCTTCGAAGACGAGGAATCCGCCTCCGAAGGCGCCGAGGGCGCGCAGGCCGGAAGCGAACCCGTGTCCGCGTCCGATCCGGGCTCTCCTTCTGAAGGCATGGAGGCCTCACCCGAACAGGAAACTGTTTTCGAAGACACGGAAACCGAACTGTCTGCGGCGGGGCCATGGCCGGCTGCCGAGGAAATGGCGGCCGCGGAGGCCGAAAGCAGGGCCGAACCGGTTCTCGAGAGCATCGCCGGCGTGGCCGCCCGCCTGGCCGGGAGCGTCACTCTGCCTTCCGACGAGGATCTGCACGGACTGGCCGTCCGCCTGCTGGACGAGTCCCCGTTCTCCGGGCAGGAGGCCGACCCCGACCGGGCGTCCCTGTCCGATGCCGACCGTGCCGCGGCCTGCCAGGCCCGCGCCGCCCAGGCGCTCCTGCTGCTCAGAGCCGCTTGCCTGGAGGGGCGCATGCCCCGCTGCGGGAGCCTGCTCGTCCGGCTGGCCCTGGCCTGCGGCCGCGTCGAGGATCTGGAAGGGAGTCTCTCCGATGCCGATGCCGCCGAAGCCGGTCCGGCCGGCTATGCCGGCTGCTCGCTGAACAGCGTCTTTGCCGATGCGGGAGACTGCCAGGGCCTGGCTCTGGCGGCCTGCATGCACGCCCTCTTCACGGAGTCCGAGTACAGGGACTATGTGCTGACCGGTCTGGCCGACAGCTGGCTCTCGGACTTCG
>JAUNSE010000396.1 GCA_030539415.1 Desulfovibrionaceae bacterium | reverse complement strand
CGCGGCGCTCAAAAGCGCCGCCAGCCACACGCCCTGGCGCAGCAGATGGGCCGCCCGCTCGCGCCTGCGCGCGCCCACAAGCTGGGCGGACATGGCCGGCAGGGCCAGCAGCACGCCCACGGCCAGCATGATCACCGGCCACCAGACCGAGGAGGCCACGGCCACGCCGGCCAGGGCCTCGGCCGAATAGTGTCCGGCCATGACCGTGTCCACGAAGTTCATGCCGACCTGCGCGAACTGGGCCAGCAGGATGGGCACGCTCATGCGCGCGAGCAGGCCGGTCTCGGCCGCGAGGCGCTGCCAGGGAGCGAAGGGGGTGGCGGGGATGGGCTTGTCCATGTCTTCTGTGGCTGGGCCGGCGTCATGGCCGGCGCAGGAAAAGCCCGGCCGGAGCCGGGCTTGATGTGTCGTGTCCCGCCCCGCGAAAAAGGCGCGGGTACCGGGGGGATGAAAGGGAGTTCCGGGAAGAGGGGCTAGCCGCCGGTCCTGCCGTGCAGAACGCGCTCGATCTCCGCGCGCTCTTCCGGCGTCTGCTCCCGGCGGGCCATCTCCTCGTCGCTGAGCAGGATCAGCTCGTCCCAGTGGGCGCGCGCCCATCTGCGGCCGTCCTCCTCGCCGTCGTTCGTGCCGGTGATGTAGGAGGCCGTCCTGTCCCACATCCACGGGGTGTAGAGGCCGCGCCCGTCGGGCTGGCGGGCATAGGCGTCATAGTTCTCGGGCACGGTGTCCAGAAAGCCGTACATGAAGCCCATCGTGTAGTGCATGTCCCTGCGGACGGCGGCGTTGATCTCCTGCGGCGTGAGCGCCGCAAGCTGCTCCGGCGTGAAGCTGTTGCACGGAAACATGCGCGAGGCATCGACAGTGCCGTCCGGGTTTGCCGTGATGAGGGGGTGATCCAGCAGCGGGTCTTTGAACATGGGGTGTCTCCTTGGTCTGCGGGAAAGAGCGCGGGGCGGCGCTTTGCGGACTAGCGCATCAGGTTGAGCAGATCCTCCTCGCTCAGCTTCTTCACGCCGGTCTCCGTGCCCTCCAGAAATTCCGCGGCCAGCTCGCGCTTGGTGGCGTGCAGGGTGAGGATCTTCTCCTCCACGCTGCCCTTCTGCACCATGCGGTAGATGGTCACCGGGCGCTTCTGGCCTATGCGGTGGGCGCGGTCCGAGGCCTGATCCTCGACAGCCGGGTTCCACCAGGGATCGAGATGGATGACATAGTCCGCGGCCGTCAGGTTGATGCCCGTGCCGCCGGCCTTGAGGGAGAGCAGGAAGACGTCGCCCTGGCCGCGCTGGAAGGCGGCCACGCGCTCGCGGCGGTCCTTTTCCGGGGTCTGCCCGTCAAGGTACTGCCATTTGATGCCGCGCTCGTCCAGGGCGTCGCGCAGCATGGCAAGATAGGAGGTGAACTGGCTGAAGGCCAGCACCTTGTGGCCGCCCTGCACCAGGCTCTCCGCCATGTCCAGGAACTGCTCGGTCTTGGAGCTGTACTTCTCCATGGCCATCATGTCCGGATCGGCGAGACCCGGATGGCAGCAGGCGCGGCGCAGCCTGGTGAGCTCGGCCAGAATCTCGAAGCGGCGCGAGCCGTCGCCGGCCGCGTCCTCGCCGGTGACCTTCTCCACGGCCCTGCGGCGCAGGGCCTCGTAGAAGGCCAGCTCCTTCTCGTTGGGCTCCACCAGGATGTTCTGCTCGGTCTTTTCGGGCAGCTCGTCCAGCACCGCGCTCTTCAGGCGGCGCAAAAGGAAGGGGCGCACCACGGCGCGCAGGGAGCGGCTGGCGCTCGAGCCCGGCGCGGCCTGGCCGTAGCGTTTGACAAAGGAGTCCCAGGAGCCCAGAAGGCCCGGATTGATGATGTTGAAGAGAGACCACAGATCGTCGATGCGGTTCTCGATGGGCGTGCCCGTGAGCGCCAGGCGGAAGTCGGCGGCGAGCTTGCGGCAGACCTTGGCGCGCTTGGTGGCCGCGTTCTTCAGGGCCTGCGCCTCGTCGAAGACGATCATGGACCAGGTGCGCGAGGAAAGCTCGGCCTGGATGTTGGGCAGAAGGCCGTAGCCCACCACCAGCACGTCGCCGGGCCCCAGGGCCTTCACGGCCTCGGCGCGCTTCGCGTGCCCCAGGCGGTGGGTGGCGAGGCTCGGCGCGAAGCGCGCTATCTCGCTCTCCCAGTTGCCGCACACCGAGGTGGGCGCGACCACGAGGCAGGGCCCAGCGGCCGCCTGATTGATCATGACCGCGATGGACTGCAGGGTCTTGCCGAGGCCCATGTCGTCGGCGAGGCAGGCGCCCACGCCCCAGATGGCCAGGCGCTGCATCCACTCGTAGCCCTCGCGCTGGTATTCGCGCAGGTCGGCCTGCAGGAGCGAGGGCACCTGCGGCTGGGTCTCGAAGGCCCTGTGCATGCGGTCCACCGAGAACTCCCACTTCTCGTCCGCCTCGAGCTCCATGCCGTCGAGCGCATTCTCCACGGCGGACGAGGCCAGGGCGTTGATCTGCAGGCCGTCCTTCTTCCCCTCCACGCCCACGAGCTTGAGGCTCGAGAGCCTGCGGCGCAGATCGTCGGTCAGGGCCACGTACTCGCCGTCGCCCAGGCTCACGAAGCGGCTGCCCTTGAGCATGGACAGCATGGAGGAGAGGGAGAGGAAGCGGTCCTCGTCCAGCTG
>JAUNSE010000395.1 GCA_030539415.1 Desulfovibrionaceae bacterium | reverse complement strand
AGAGCCAAAAAGTTGCTAGATCTGATCGAAGAGGCGACCGGGAAGAGAATTAGCGGCCGTGATTCCGAAGAAACTGTCAACGCCTTCGGCGCACCACTGCTCTAGCGACACACATTAAGACAATTCACTCTCACTCGTTCCATACGGGCAGCACAGCCCACGCTCACGCCGACTGTGCCGCCCTTCTCTTCAGGAGTTCTTTTTGTCCAGAAAACATTTTCGCTCCGCCCTCATCCCCGTTCTCGCCTGCCTGCTGCTGCCGGCTCCGGCTGACGCCGCACCCAACTACTTTCCCTGGACCTGCCGCAAGGTCCCGGTCACGGCAGGCGCCGAGCCTTCCGCCCCACAGGCCGATCTGCAGGGCGAGTGGATATCCACCTTCGACCCGGCCCGCGTGCTGGACATCCGCGACAAAACCTTCTCCCTGCAGGGCACGGGCGGCAACCTGAAAGGCAGCGCGGTGGAGACCGGCCCGAGCCTTCTGCTCACCGACCAGCACGGCACGGACTGCAGCGTGATCTGGCAGCTTCTGGGCGACGGCAGGCTCTCCATCAACAGCGGCGAGGACCTCTTCCACCGCCGCGGCGAGCCGGCCGTGCCGATCACCTCGGTGCGCCAGTTCGGCAGCCCCGACTGCCGCTTCACGGTGACCCTGCCCGGCGTGCTGCCCGTCGAGGAAATCGAGAACGGCGTGCGCATCTGGTCCATGGAAAAGGACGCGGCCATGATGATTCTCTCGGGCACGGACGATGCCGAGCCCGAGAAGTTCGCGAGCGCCATCTGCCGGCAGCTCGACGGCAGGGACTTCAAGGCTGTGGACGAGGAGAAGAAGGCCTTCACCTTCACGGCCACGGTGCACGGCATCCCCATGCTGCAGTATGTGGCCAAGGAGGAGCATCAGTACCTGCACGTCTCGCTGATGGGCCAGTACAACAAGCTCATGTCCTATCTCAGAACCGTGAAGATGGTTCCCATGGAGGACCTCGTCCCCAGATAGCGGGCCTTCACGCCCCATGCTCTCCGGCATCGGACAGTTTTTCCCGTGAAGACAGTCACTTGACATTTGGCGCAAACAGGTGAATGAGAGCGGCCATGACTCAGGACAACACTTTTCCCGCAAGGGACAGGGCTTCGGCCGCGGCCCGGGACGCGGCGCCGGACATGACCGACTACGAGAAGATGCGCGCGGGCCTGCTCTACCGCGGCAGTGCGGACATCCGCGCCAGACTTCTCCGCGCGAACGAGCTGAACACGAGGCTGCGCACGCTGGACGGACGTGATCCCCGCTACCGGGAGCTTCTGCGCGAGCTTCTGCCCGGCATGCACGAAAAGGCCATCGTCACGCCGCCCTTCCACTGCGATCTTGGCTGCGGCATCACCCTGAAGGAGCGCGCCTACCTCAACGCCGGCTGCATTCTGCTGGACATGGGCCGCATCACCATCGGCCGGTACAGCATGCTGGGGCCGGGCTGCCTTGTGTGCACGCCGCACCACCCGATCGACGCCATCGAGCGCCGCGACAACGTGCAGTACGCCTTTCCCGTCACCATCGGCGACTCCTGCTGGCTTGGCGCGGGCGTCATTGTCTGCCCCGGCGTCACCATCGGGGACCGCTGCATTGTGGCGGCGGGCGCCGTGCTCACCCGGGATCTGCCGCCGGACTCCCTGGCCGCCGGCAGCCCGGCAAGGGTCATGCGGAAGCTGACAAAGGGCGAGACGGGCCGTCTCGAACAGATGGCCATGGAGCGGGAGGCGGCCATGGACCCGGCCGACGCCGCCGCCCTGACAGCCTTCGAGAGAATGCGGGACGGCCTTGGCTACAATCCCGTGGACGATGACATTCAGGCCGTGCAGGCCGGAGCCTCGAAACTCTGCGCCGAGCTGCGCACGGCCTGCATCCGCGAGGAGCGGTGCCGGACTCTTCTGAACAGTCTTGTGCCGGACCTCGCCCCCGCAGCGAGCATTGTGCCGCCCCTGCACTGCGACTTCGGCTCAGGGCTTGTCATGGAGGACGGCGCCTTCATCAACTACAACGGCACCGTGCTGGACTCGGCCACCGTTCGCGTGGGCGCGCACACCCTCATCGGCCCGCGCGTCCAGCTCTCCACGCCGCACCATCCCATGGACGCGGAGCGCCGCAAGGAGAAGCTCCTCTACGCCTTTCCGATCAATATCGGCGAGGACTGCTGGCTTGGCGGCGGCGTCACGGTCTGCCCCGGCGTGACCATCGGCGACCGCTCCATCATCGCGGCGGGCTCCGTGGTGACGCATGACATCCCGGCCGACTCCCTGGCCGCAGGCGTGCCCGCCAAGGTGAAGCGCTCCCTCGTCTCCGCAAACCCCGAGGCCGAGCGGGATGCGGAATATCTGGCCGGCACGGCCGGCACCGAGGGCATGACCGAACTGGAGAAGATGCGCGCCGCAAAGCTCTACGACTTCGGCGACGCCGACATGATCCTCAGCAACTTCAGGGCCGGCGAGCTGTGCGCAAGGCTGCAGACAGCGCCCATGCACTCTCCCGAGTGGCGCGAAATCCTGCGCGAGCTCATTCCCGGCATTCCGGACAGCAGCGGCATCTGCCCGCCCTTCCACTGCGACCACGGCCACGGCATACGTCTGGGCGAGCATGTCTTCATGAACGCCGACTGCACCATTCTGGAC
>JAUNSE010000394.1 GCA_030539415.1 Desulfovibrionaceae bacterium | reverse complement strand
TTGTAGATGGAGTCCGAGACGCTGTTTCCTCAAACGCCGTCCCAGTCTCTGGCATAACCCGCCATGGGCGGGGCTGCACGGCATTCCGAAACCCGAAGACCCCTCCCGACACTCCCCCGCGGTTTTGCGGTGCCGCGTCGGACGGCGCTTTCGGCTGGCTCATTGCATGGTCTGCCGACAGACAGGGTGAGATAACCATGCCGGCGGAAAAAAGTCAAGCCTGAAACGGCGAAATTTTAAAAGTTACAGAGAGGTTCCGTGGCGGAGGGAATCCTCCCCTGCCCTCCGCTCTGTCCGTCCTGTGTCCGACGGTCCGGGCGGGATGCTGGGTGCCGGGAGGCAGCCGTGCTGAGTGATGCCTGTCCGGGTGCTGACTGTCCGGGAGTCGGGGAAGACGCAGCCGGGTCACAGTCCGACAGTGCAGCCCGGCAGTGTTCGGGGCCGGCCGGAGAGTGCGTCAGGGGAGCCGGCCGGCCTGCAGGACGGAGACCGGCATGGCGCGGTTCGGGGGACAGCGCTGACGCGTGACTTTCTCCCGGGCCTTCTGTATGCTCCGACCGTCACAAAGCCACCCTCCTCTAGGCTTAAAGACACAGGGCACTGCCGGCTGAAGAGCGGTGCCCTCTTTCTGTGCCCGGCAAGGCTGTGCAGAGGGCTCTGGCGGCTTCGCCGGGGAAGCCGGCGGGGAGCATGCCCGCGACCCGGACAGGGCCGGACCTTTGGGCGGGGACCACAGCTTCGGGGGCTCGCGCGGCATGGCCGGCGCCTTGAATTTTCCGGCGGCGCGGGGCTGGCGAAGCCGAGGGCGGTCCCGGCAGCATCCCAGGAACTCCCGTCAGTCTGTCACAGGCCCCGCGCGGCTGTGCCGCTCTCCCTCTTATTTATATTGATATGCGGCTGGCAGCCGGCACCGGCAGGCTCGCTTCTCCCGGTCGGGCGGCAGGGGAAAGCGCCGCTCTTCCGAAGTGTGGCGCTGTCGGAGGGGGCGCCCTGGGCTTCCTGTCTCCGGCCCTGCTGCAGGCCGCGCCAGAGGCCGGAACTGGACGAGGCGGGCGGCATCCGGATTCTGGCTCATCCTGTTGCAGGAGGAGGTGGTGCCGGACGCGTTTTGCGCGATTTTTGCGCGTTTCGCTGGCCGGCGTAAGTGCCCGCGCCCCATCAGCTGAAGCTGTTCCCGGTGCCGGCAAAGGAGCCTGTTGACTGTGTGCAGCCGCCGCCCAAGCCGGGCTGCGCGCCCGGGCGCAGGGAGGGACAAAGGTCCGGTCCATGCCCGGCATGAGGACGCCCTGGGCAGGCGGTCGTGGCCGGCACGGCGCGGGCGGCATCGTCATGAGGCCGTCCCGAAAGGGCGGCAGACAGGGGGCGATCAGTCCCTGTCCCCGTCCTTGTTCTCGCCGGCTGTCTCCTCACCGCCCTTTTTGATAATCACAAGCTCCCCGTCACCCGAGCAGAAACGCCTCATGATGCGCGCCTGCAGCGCCTTGTTCGTCTTGAGCTCCTCCATGAAGGCGTTCTTGTCGCGCCTGACCAGCTCCGCCTTTTCGGGCGTCCAGCCGAATTCGATGCAGTCGTCAGTGTAGTCATAATCTTCTGCCATGGGGCACCTCCCTGGAATTTGGGCAAGACTATCCGCTCCCGCCGAAGCTGTACAGCCCCCCGCGCGAGGCGCCGCGCCCGATCTCATGCCTGGTCGCATGCCGGGACGCGTGCCGGACAGAACCTGCCCCGCCCTGCCCGGCAGACGGGAGCGCGGCCCCGCGGCCCGGGCACGGTTCCCGCGCGGGCGGGACAGAAGCCCCGGACAGCAGGCTTCACCCGCTGTCCGGACAGTTGCGCCCTGCGGGCTGCCTGCGGCGGTCTGGCGGGGCGGGCTAGTCGTCTTCCGGAAAGTCGTCCGGGTGCAGGTCGCAGCAGGCCCAAAAGTCCTCCGGAGAAGACATGGTCACCGTGTCATCTCTGACTAGGACCAGAAACGGCATGCCGATGACCGGGGGGATTGAGTTTGTCAAAGACGAGATGTAGACTGTATGTTACTTCCACTCATACTTGCCCTGTCTGGCGTCTGCAGGGAAGCAGTCTGAAAACATTTCCATGATTGTTTCTTTTGTGACTGCCATTTTTGTTTTCCTCCAACAGTCTTGTTTCAGACAGGATCATCGCACCAGATGCTGTCTGCGTGACAATGTGAAGCACGATTTTGTTGAGCTCTGCCAGATACTGCTTCACATCCATGTCGTTTGTCCACAGCTTTTCCGGTTTGCGGACCGCCATCCCGCATCTCGTGAAGTGCCTCCGCGGCCTGGGAGGGCCTGCGGGACGGGGGCCGGGCCCGTCACCGTCTTCGGTGCCGGGAGGGAGACGGACCGGGTGCAGCCTGCCGGCGCGGCGGGCCGGCACCCGATCCGCGCATCATCGGGTGAGCCGTACCATCGGATGAGCCTCGCTGGCCGGCAAGGCGGCAGGGCGGCAGAGCGGCTTGACTTTGAGGGGCCGCCCTGTAGAGTGAGCGCACGCCGCCTTCAACACAGATTTGAAAACACCATACCCGAAAACAGCAGATCCGATACGAGATACTTTTCCAGCGAGGGACAAGCCATGCCAGCGAGACCTTTTGCAGACCTGATACAGACACCCGCCTACAGTTTTCTGCGCACCAACTCCCATC
>JAUNSE010000393.1 GCA_030539415.1 Desulfovibrionaceae bacterium | reverse complement strand
CCAAAGGTGGCATCTCGCCATGTCTTTCCCCGTTTGGTGGAAATTCAGGATAAAGCAATGTCCATATATTGTTTGCATCTGAAAGCAAATTTTTAAATGTCAGTTTTTCCTTGATTTTAATCTGCAGGCAACCACCGTTGACAAGATTCTGAATATCAGCCGCAAAGGCAGACTTATGTTTGTCAAGCAGTTTGTAGATATGCGTGGTGAGGCTGGTATTTGTCCAGTAGGATACCGGGCGTTTGTTCGGATCGTCATTCAGATCAGCCAGATAGTGTATGATATCCCATGGGCAGTAGATTTCCTTGTCCGGACCAAAATGGTAACCGTCATACCAGGAGGCAAGCAGATCTTTCTTTTCACTCTGGCCAGCCTGCGCAAGCAGCATGTCCACTTCCGCCGGAGTGAAGCCGAGTTTGTCTGCCAGCTTTGCATCGCCAACACCAAAACATCTGAAATTGTTCAGCCCGCTCAAAAGACTTTCTATTGTTATACGCAGACAACCTGTCATAACTACAAATTCGATAACATTTGTATTTCCTTTGAGAACCTGACTGAAAAAAGGCTTCATGAAGTTTTCAGTCTGCTGATAATATTCAGGGTCATGTACGGCATGAGACAGCGGAACATCGTATTCATCAATTATGAGAACAACTTTTTTATTCCAGTGCTGTTGCAGAGCAAAACATATTTCTGAAAGTGAATCTATAAGGAGATTTATGTCAGTTGTGCGTGCAAAGAGCTGATTGAGTCGTGTCCTGGTTGCTTCACAAACAGAGTCGCTTGTGGTGAGGTAGTTGTATCTTGAACGCGAATAATACATTAAAGTTGAAATTCGATTAAGCGCATCATCAAATGAAGAACCAACTATATCCTGAAGACTGAGAAAACATACCGGATACTTTCCCATCCAGGTGTCGCAGATTGCTCTGTTGCGCATGATCTGCAGACCGCCAAAGAGTCTGGCCCTGCTGCCAGGTTCCAGTTCTTCCGCACGAATATCGAGAAATTCGGCAAGCATGTCCATGGACAGCGACTTGCCGAAACGGCGCGGGCGCGTAATCAGACCCACTTCGGGAGGGCAGGGGGCAAGCAGTTCCTCTATCAGGGCAGTTTTATCCACATAGCAGTAGCCGTAGTCCCGCATTTTGCTGAAGGACTGGATGCCAACGGGTATCTTGAGTCCAGTCATTTTTTTCTCCACTCTGCTGACGGATAATTTATTAAGTCATTATTGTTATTATTGTTATCCTCGTCCTGTGTCAACAGCATACCGTTTTTCCCGCATGGAGGGGATTTGTGTCTGCCTGGTGCGGCAAAGCATGGCAGGCTCCTTTCTGCGTGTCACCGGCGGCGTCTGTCCCCGGGCGGACCGCGGAAGCGGCAGACCGGACGCACGAAAGGCGCGAGGGTTATGCTCCCCGCGCCTTTTCCGCACCCAGGGCCTTTGGCCGCAGGGTGACCTGCTATTCCCTGTCGGACTTGTCCCCGGACTTGTCCGCAGCCTTGTCGCGCCTGCCGGTCTTCTCGGCAATGCGCCCGGCCACATCGGCAAGCAGCTGGCTCGCGGGCTCCTTGAGCTGAGAGACCTTCTCCCGCGCGGCATCGCCGAGACCGGCCATGGTCTCGCCGACCTCGGCGGCGGCCCGGCCCGCCGGTTCCTTCAGCTGCGCGGCCTTCTCCTTCGCGGAGTCCGCCAGACTGGCGGCGGCAGAGGACAGGGCCTGGGCCGGCTCCTTCAGCCTGTCCAGAGCGGAGTCGGTGAAGCTCGCGATGACATCGGCAAAGGCCCGGCCGATGGGGGCCTTGAGCACGCTGAAGAGGGTCAGGCCCATGAGGGGCAGGGGCATGATGGGCAGGGCCGCGATGAAGGCCAGAATGGCGGCCATGGAGGCCGCGCCGTACTCCTTCCTGCGGCAGAGGTTCTGCAGCATCGTCCGCTGCTCGGGATTGTTCAGGGCCTCCTTGAGATAGACAAGCTTCTTCTCGGTGTTTTCCGTGGGCTTGCCCTGGCCCAGCTCGTAGCGGCTGATGGAAGTCTTGGTGAGGCCGAGAATGACGGCCATTTCGTCCTGGGTGATGCCCAGCGCCTCGCGGATGCCCTTGATGTCTTCGGGAGTCATGTGATGTCCTCCGGCCTGAATGCCTTGTGTCTTCAATAAGATATAAAGTTGGCGATGAAATCTGTCAAACAACCTGCGGTATCGATCTGTCAGTAACATATTGTGAACAGATCCGATATTCCGCCAGACGAAAGTGCGCCCCTCTGTCCGTCCTGCCGAACTGCCGAACAGCCCGGTCCGCCGGAAAATCTGTCCTG
This sequence comes from Desulfovibrionaceae bacterium, assembly GCA_030539415.1. Lineage (GTDB taxonomy): Bacteria > Desulfobacterota > Desulfovibrionia > Desulfovibrionales > Desulfovibrionaceae > Desulfovibrio. The sequence continues at coordinate 352 of JAUNSE010000393.1, read as the reverse complement.
GGGCGGGGAAGATGAGGAAAATCCTCCGCCGCCCGGGGCCTGCACGCCTGGGGTTTTGGGGTTTGCGGGTGTCTGGCGTGCGGCCCGCGTTTTGATTTGCTGTGTTGTGCTGCGCCCTGCGGCCTGCCCCTGAAGCCTTTTGGGCCGGGCGGCGGAAGATGAGGAAAATCCTCCGCCGCCCGGGGCCTGCACGCATGGGGTATAGAGGTTTACGGGTGTCTGGCGTGCGGCCCGCGTTTTGATTTGGGTGAGTCCGGCCTGTGTCCGATCTGCCGAGGCAGCCTGCCTGAACGGCCTGTCTGCTCGGCCTGTCCGATCGGCTTATTTGGGCAGCCTGCGGGGAGCGCCGCCC
>JAUNSE010000392.1 GCA_030539415.1 Desulfovibrionaceae bacterium | reverse complement strand
TCTCGACGAATCTTTTCGCTCATCCCAAGACCCTGAAGCTCGAGCGGCGCCTGGGGGCGGCCGGCGTGATGGCTCTCATCAGGCTGTGGACCTGGGCGGCCGTGACCTGCCCCTCCGGGCTCCTGAAGCGCCTCGATGCCGAGGACATCGCCCTGGCCGCCGGCTGGCGCGGGGACGCGGACCTTTTTGTGGCGACGCTGGTCGACCTGGGCTGGCTGAACATGCTGGAAGACGGCTCCCTGGCCCTGCACGACTGGGCCGCGCACCAGGACCGGGCCTCGAGGGCCGCGGAGCGCAGCGAGCGGGCGCGGAAGGCCGCACTCAGCCGCTGGGCCAGAGCCCGGGACAGGACCGGGGACAGTTCCGGAGAAAGGGCCGGGGACAGATCGGGACGCGTGGCGGCCTGAGCCCCCGCCTGCCGGCAGCTCGCGCGCGAGGCCGGCAGGGAACGGACACCGACAAACACGATGACTGCGCCGGACCGCGGGAAGCCCGCGGTCCGGCAGAACAAACATGGAGAAAAGCAATGGCAAAGTTCCGCAAGGTTTCACCCAGAATTTGGAATGACCGGAAGTTCAGAGCGCTGTCGTCCGAAGGCAAGCTTGTTTTTCTGATGGTGCTGACGCACCCGAACACCTCTTCTCTTGGCACGCTGCGGGCGTACCCTGCTGGACTCGCGCACGAGCTCGACTGGAGCGCCGCGAAGTTTCGCCGCGCCTTTGCCGAGATCTGCGCCGCGGGCATGGTCCGCTTCGCGGCCGAAGGCCTCGTCTGGATGCCGAATTTTCTGAAGTACAACGCGCCCGAATCGCCGAACGTGGTGAAGTCGTGGGTCGGCGCGATGGCGGACTGCCCGGAGTGCGCGCTCAAGTCGGAGGTTCTGCGCACCCTGAGCCGTTGCATCGCCATGCAGGGCGAGGGCTTCAGAAAGGCCTTTGCCGGCGCTTTTGCCGAGGAATTCCCGGGCGAAAGAGGCCGGCCCCTGTCCGCGGATCGGCTCGGGGAGGACGCGGCGACGGCGGAAGACCTGGCGGAACCCTTCGCGAAGGGTTTGCCGAATCAGGAACAGGAGCATGAACAGGAGCCGGAACTTGAACAGGACACAGACACGTCCGCTTCGCGGCCGGGTGACGCCGCTTGTGAAAGGGCCGGCGCAAATGTGTCTGCGGAAAGGCAGGCGGCTTCGCCCGGGGAGCTGCCCGGCTGCTCTAAGGCCGCAAAGGCTTGCGGCGTGAAGGCCGACCTGCGCGAGGAGGACTTCAGGGTCTGGTACGCGGCGTATCCGCGCCGTGTGGACAGGAAGGCCGCTCAGGCTGTGTGGCAGAGGCTTGCGAAGGCGGGCACTCTGCCCTCGCTGGACGTGCTTCTTGCGGCTCTTGCCTGGCAGAGAAAGCTCGACGACTGGACAAGAGAGAACGGGCGCTATGTCCCCCACCCGGCAACCTACCTGAGCAGGGAGAAGTGGACGGACGAGCCTCCGGCCGAGACGGCGCGTCCGCAGGCATCGTACTGCTCCCGCGCTGCCGCCAATGCTGCCGGTCTCGCGTTAGGCAGGAAGAGAATGCAGGAGCTTCGCCGCCGCAATGGCGTGGCGGAAGCACTGCGGGCGGAAAGGGAAGGCGAAGAGGACGCCGTGGACACGACCGCCCGTGAAGCCGCGCGTGACGGCGGAGACGCGGCCGAAAACGCGCAGGGAGGCGGGCATGACTGCTGAGCATGACCAGGCGCTTGCCGATCAGGACGCGCGCGAGTATGTCCTTCTGGGTTTCGAGCAGGTTCTCGGTCAGTCGCTCGCCCCAGAACAGCGGGCGTTCTGGCTGTGCCGGCTTGAATCCGTCAGTCCGGACGATCTTGGACAGGCCCTCGATCTTGTCCTGGAGACATATGACCGTCAGGGTGTTCCGCCCTTTGCCGTTATCAGGAAGGCCGTTGACCAGGTCACCGGCGTGGTTCCCGCCGAGGTGAAGGCTCTGTCGGAGTGGAGATGGCTTCTGGACGCGGTCAGGAGATGCGGCAGCTACAACGAGCCGGACATGCATCCCACCACGTACTGTGTCGTGGAAACGCTCGGCGGCTGGTCCGAGGTGTGCCAGTGGACGGGCGAGGACCTGAAGCACCGCATGAAGCCGTTCCTGGCCGCATGGGTGAAGTCCGACAACTATGCAGAGTCCATGGGGCAGGGCATGGCCGTGCTCGAGGCCGGCGCCCGCAGGCTGGCAGTGGAGCAGTCGCCGCGCCGCGCCATCGGAAGAAGCGCCCTGCAGGCTCTGCAGGCCGGACAGGAGGAGGAAGAGTGGTGAGCGGCATTCCCGAACAGCGAGACCCTGCGTCTGCCCGGACCCGGGCTGCCGGCGGCGGTTTCGGCCATGGGCCGCCGGACCGGATGCCGGACATCCCCGTCGAGGCCTGCGAGGGCGAAATGCCTCCGGCCCGCTTCCCGGACGGGCGGGATCGCCCGCGCGACCGGCTGGGCCCTGCGGACAGGCGGGTGCGGGCCGAGCGGCGCGATCAGGCATGCGGACAGGAGCGCGAGCCTCGCCGTGTGCAGCCGTGCCTTCCAGGACAGGGGGCTGCGGCGCCGGACAAGGCGCAGGCGCAGGGCAGGCAGACCGCACCGGCCGCTCCAAAAGCGCGGCCGGTGCCGGGGTTTTCGAGAATGCCGTCCAGGCCTCCTCCAT
>JAUNSE010000391.1 GCA_030539415.1 Desulfovibrionaceae bacterium | reverse complement strand
GCACATGCACGCCGGTATGCGTGCAGGGCGGTCGCACGGGCCTTGCCGCCGGCGACGGGTCGGATGCCGCGGCCTCTGTCTCCATTGCCGGCGACTACACGCAGACCGAAGCCGGCCGGCTGGTGCTGGACATAAGCCCCGCGGGCGCGGAGGATGTGCTGACCGTGTCGGGAACTGCCAGTCTTGCCGGCACGCTGACGCTTGCCGCCGCGCGCGACTATTACGGCGCGGACTTCGGCCTGGCCCTAGCCGACATGGTGCAGGCAGCATCGCTCGCTGTCTCGGACAGCCTGGCCGTGGAGCTTCTGGCCGCCTCCCCCACCCTGACCATGGTCCTGACCAATGCTGGCGCGGCCCAGGGCGCGGAATACATCATCACCGCCTCCAGAGCGGCCGATGCCTACAGCCGCTACTCACTGTCCGGCCAGCAGGCGGATCTGGCCCGCAACTTCGATGAAATCGGCCAAATGGACCTCTCTGCCGCCACCGGGGACCTGGGCGATGCCCGCAATCTCCTGACGGCCCTGGACTTCTCGGCCTCGGACGGCACAGCCCTGCCCCATGCCTACAGGGAGCTCGGCCCCGATGCGTACACCAGGGCAGGCCAGGCCTCTCTGGCCCTGCAGCGCAGCCTCACGGCGCAGATAGTGAACGGCAGGCTCCTTGCCCCCGCTGCCGGACAGACGGCCGCCATGGCCGCTTCTGCCTCCAGTGGCAGGCGCCGGGAGGCCCAGGCCATGGCCGCGGGCGACGAGTCCCCAGGAAGGGCCGAGGATGGCTCCATGCGGGTCTTTGCCACCCCCATGGGCGGCCGCAACGTGAGCTTCTCCGATGGAGGAGCGGACAGTTCGTACTACGGCCTGCTGGCCGGCGCGGAGACGGACCTCTCCCTGGGCCGGGACAGTCTGACCCTGGGCGTGCACGCGGCCTTTCTGCACACGGAAGGCTCCGCGAACGACAACGATACGACCAGGGGCGACAACATCGCCCTGGGCCTGCACGGCCGGTACGACCCTGCCCTGAGCCTGGATGCGGGCTCTCTTGGCACAGTCTCCCCCTATGTGATGGGCCTGGTGCGCGGAGGCCTGGAAACGCGTCACATGGAGCGGGAAGTATCCTTCAACGGCTACCGCAGAAAGGCCGAGTCCGACTGGACCGCGCCGACCCTGTCCGCCATGCTGGGCACGGGCCTGGATGTCCGGCCCTGCGAGACGTTTGTCTTTGGTCCTGTGCTGTGGCTCGAGTATACCGCCATGTGGCGCCCTGAAGTCGGGGAAGAGGGGGGCCTTGCCTCCGACCTGGACCTGGATGCCGCAACCTATCAGTCCCTGCGCTCCAGCCTCGGCGCCAGAATGGCCGTGCGCCTGCACGACGGGCCGGACGCGGCAAGGCTCGCCGGCTCTCTGGACCTCAGTCTCACAGCCGTCTGGAACCACGAATACCTCTACGACAACGGGGCCACCACGGCCAGGTTCGCGCACTTTGGCAGCACGTCCTTCACCGACAGGGCCGACGTTGCCGACCGGGACACCTTTGGCGGCATGCTGCAGCTGACCGGGCATCTCAGCGAGAACGTGAGCTTAAGCCTCTTCGGGGGCCTCGAGCAGGGGTCGAAGACCTCGGACGCGAGGGGCGGCGCAAGCCTCGTCTGGTCGTTCTGATTCGGCCCGGCACGCCCGACAGCGACCCGACAGACTGCCGCGGGATGCCTGACAGGCCATGCAGAAATGTCGGACAGGCCGGCAGAACATTGCGGCATGGCGGCGGCCCGGAGCTCCCCCAGGGGACCCGGGCCGTCTGCATATCCCTGAAGCCGGCAGAGCGGCGGGACATGAGCCAAAAGAGCGGACGTGCCCCGCACCATCCCGAAATCAACGAAAAAAAAGTACTGACAGGATGCCCCCGGAAAGGATAGATTTTCGCTTTCGTCCGGTCCGGTCCGGCCCGGTCCAGTCCGATTCAGTCGGAGGCCGGCCCCTCCTGCCACTCTCACCCGCAGCCGACCTCGGCGCAGCACAAGGCCATGAAGAAGCATACCGCACAGTTCAAAAGAAGAAGACGGCAGCAGGGCCGGGTCCGCCGCCTGCTCGGGGCCCTTGTCCTTGCTCTGGATCTCATGCTGGGCCTGGCGCCGGGGCTTTCGGCTCCCCAGGAGGCGCAGGCTGCGGACAGCCGGATTGTGTATTCCAGCTCGGGCAGGGCCATGTTCGAGCTCGTCCTCTACGCCCCGGGCGAAGCGCCGGAGGCGGCCGGCGGCGCCACCACCGGCACGCGCGCCGTATCCTCCAGCGACGTGCAGGGCGCTGCTGCTGCGGCCGGGCTCTGGGCCGACCTGCTGGGACCGTACAGCGCAAACACCGAGCCCGTGCGCATCGATGTCACCGGCCTGGACATCTACAATGCCGGCGCGGACTGCTACGGGAAGATACAGGACGGCCTGCGCCTCTCCCTGCCCCTGCGGCAGATTGCCTTTGGCGAGAGCTCTGCGGACGCCGCAGGCTTCATTGTGATCGGAACAGGCATTTCGTCCTCCAGCCTCTGGACACAGGCGGACCATCTCTCGCCCGTTCCCGAGACAGACGATCCGGACCTTGCCGCGGTCATCTTTCACGAGCTGGGGCACCTGGCCGGCATGGGCTCCTCGGTCCTGAGCACGCTGGAGCAGATCGCCGGGGAGAT
>JAUNSE010000390.1:327-2679 GCA_030539415.1 Desulfovibrionaceae bacterium | reverse complement strand
ATGTTCAAGGTCCTGCTCTTCATGTTCTTTGCCATCTCCGTCGTGCGCTCGGCCACCGGCCGCTTCCGCATCGACCAGGCCATGGTCTTCTACTTCAAGATTCCCGCAGTGCTCGCCCTTATCAGCCTCGTGCTGGTCATGGTCGTGTAAGGAGTTCCCAGTGAGCTTAGACCAACTTCTCAAAAAGGCGTCTGTCCGCTCGCCCTGGCTGTTCAGGATCAACGCCGGCTCCTGCAACGGCTGCGACGTCGAACTCGCAACAACCGCTCTCATTCCCCGCTACGACGTTGAACGTCTTGGCTGTCACTATACCGGATCCCCCCGCCAGGCCGACATTGTTCTGGTGACCGGACCCGTCACCCTGCACATGCGCGACTACGTGCTGCGCGTGTGGAACGAAATTCCGGAACCCAAGGTTACCGTTGCTGTGGGCATCTGCCCGATTTCCGGCGGCGTTTTCCGCGACAGCTACTCCATCGCCGGCCCGCTCAGCAAGCTGGTCCCGGTGGATGTGAACGTGCCTGGCTGCCCCCCGAGGCCCCAGGCCATCATGGAAGCCGTCGTGCTCGCGCGCAGCATCTGGATGAAGAAGCTTGGCATAGAGGAGGGATAGAGATGGCCGGATTTCTTAACGTTCTCCTGCGCAACATCATCTCCGGTCCCGCCACGGATCCGTTTCCGTTCGGAGAGACCTTCACGCCCAAGCGCATCCGCGGCCGCATTGTTGTTGACCCGGACCTGTGCCTCGGCTGCGGCATGTGCCGTCACGCCTGCGTGGCCGGCGCAATCAACATCCGCAAGACCACGCGCAGCTGGACAATAACCATCTGGCAGGACTCCTGCTGCCTGTGCCGTTCCTGCGTCACCTACTGCCCCATGCACGCCATGTCCATCAGCCCCGACTGGCACAGCGCCCACGCGGAAGAGGACAAGTTCAAGCGCATCGAGCAGCACGTCATCGAGTACCAGCCCTGCGCCGGCTGCGGCAATCCCATGAGGGTGCTCTCCCTTGAGCGCTCCAAGGAACTCTACGAGCACGATGCGGACATTGACCCCGAGGAAATCCGCCATCTGTGCCGCAGCTGCCGCCAGCTCCGCGATGCCGAACACAGCACCTGCTGCACACTGCATCCTGCGAGGACCACCACCAAGGTGCTCTCCTAGCTCTCGGACGGAATCCTCCCTGTGAATCATCAGCCCCGGCCGGCTCTGCCGGTCGGCGGCCCTTCATGAGGACAATATGCAAACCACAGTTCAGGGCAACGCAGCCCTCATCAATACACTGTCCAAACTCTGCCCCCCGGAGGGCGTCCGCCATACTGCCGATCAGTACGGCAACGCCCAGCACTGGTTCGAGCTGAGCTCTCCGATGCTGCTGGTCTCAGCGGCCGCGGCCCTCAAGGACGCGGAGGCGAGACTGAGCCTGATCACCGGCTACGCAAGAAACAGCGCTCCCGACTCTGCCGAGAAACCGGCCGCCGCCTGCTACCACTTCGTGCTGGACGGCGTCATTTACAACCTGACGGCCACGCTCACCAGAGAAGAGCCCTACGTGCCGACCATCACCTCCTATTTTGTCAATGCCGACTGGCATGAGCGCGAGATGATGGAACTTGTGGGCATTACGGTCTCCAATCAGCCCAACCCCACTCGCCTGTTCCTGAACGCCGAACTTGATCCCGGCGTTCTCAAGGAATACGTGCCGCTCTCCGTCATGATGAACGGCGCCTGCAGCAAGGACCTGTGGGAACACATCCTGGGCAGCAAGGAAGGGGGTCATTAATGGATCTTGTCAAAACCGCAGGCACGTCCGGCAGCACTTTCAATATTCCCCTGGGTCCTGTCCATGTGGCCCTGGAAGAGCCGGTCTACTTCAATCTGAGCATCGAGGGCGAGACCATCAAGAAGGCCGTTCTCTACAGCGGCCATGTCCATCGCGGCATGGAAAGCCTGGCCCAGAAACGCAATCTTCTCATGAACCAGACGCTCACCGAGCGCGTCTGCTCCTTGTGCTCCAACAGCCATGCCTTCACCTACGCTATGGCCGTTGAAAACTGCCTGGGCATCGAGGTTCCCGAAAGGGCCCAGTATCTCCGCACGCTGGCGGAAGAAGTGAAGCGCATCGCCTCGCATCTTTTCACGCTTGCCATTCAGGCGCATCTGTGCGGCTTCGAATCGCTCTTCATGCATGTCATGGAAGTGCGCGAGATGATGCAGGACGCGAAGGAGTCCCTGTTCGGCAACCGCATGAACCTGGCCTTCAACTGCATCGGCGGCACCAAATTCGACCTCGATCAGGAATGCTTCGACTTCCTGATTGAGACTCTGGACAAGCTGGAGCCCCAGGTCGAG
>JAUNSE010000390.1:0-317 GCA_030539415.1 Desulfovibrionaceae bacterium | reverse complement strand
TCGGCACCGGCATCCTCCCCAAGGAGGACGCCCTGCGCCTCGGCGTTGTCGGCCCCGTGGCCCGCGGCTCCGGCCTTGCTCTCGACGTGCGCAAGGAGTCTCCCTATGCCGCCTACGGCAAGGTGGACTTTGACATTGTGACGCGCGACGGCTGCGACCTCTATGCCCGCACCTGCGTGCGTCTGCACGAAATTCCGGAATCCATCAAGATCCTCCGCCAGGTGGTGCGCGACATGCCCGAAGGCCCCTTCAGGACGCACATGACCCGCATCTTCCCCTCCGAGGCCATCGCCCGCACCGAGGCCCCGCGCGGCGAG
>JAUNSE010000389.1 GCA_030539415.1 Desulfovibrionaceae bacterium | reverse complement strand
TGGGATCGACATGGATAAGCTGGGCGCCGTTTTCCTTGGCCCGCATTACCCACTTGAAGGAAACCGGATGATGCTCGGCGCAGTTGCTGCCGATGATCAGAACGCAGTTGGCGTTCTTGATGTCAATCCAGTGGTTTGTCATTGCACCACGACCGAACGACTCTGCCAGAGCCGCAACAGTGGGGCTGTGTCAGACACGTGCCTGGTGGTCGATACAGACCATGCCCAGGCTTTTGGTGGTGAGGTTGATGACAGAGCATTCTTCGTTGGATGCGTGCGAGGTGCCCATCCAGAAGAGGGTCTCCAGACGGTTGACCGTCTGGCCCTGCTCGTTCTTTTCCTTGAAGTCGGCGTCGCGCGCATCCTTGATGCGGCGGGCAATCTGCTCAAGCGTCCAGTCCCAGTCCTTTTCCTCCCAGTGGTCGGAATAGGGGGCGCGGTACATGGGCTTCAGCAGTCTGCCGTGCTTGTGGGTGTACATGCCGTGCAGAGCCGCGCCCTTGGCGCAGAGCGAACCTTCGTTGACGGGGAAATCAGGGTCGCCTTCGGTGGACAGCAGCTTGCCGTCCTTCACATAGGCAATAACCTGACAGCAGACTGCGCAGAACGGACAGACGCTGATTACTTCCTTGGCGCCCTCGATTTTGAGGGACTGAGCGTAGGCCTTGACCTTTTTCAGGTCAAAGCCCATGAGCGAAAGCGTCAGAACACCGGCGCTCACGCCCTTGAGAAAACTCCGCCTTGTTGCTTGCATGGGAGTCCTCCAGATGCTGGCAAAAGAATGGGGAACGTGCCAGGCCAGTCCTGCGGCAGGACAGCTGTAACACACATAAATCCCTTTTACTCCAAGATTCGTGACGGGGCAAGGGCACCGGAACAAATCTTTTTGTTCTCGGTCCTTCAGCGCCGCATTTTGGTCCGGATGACAGAATAGAAGGCGGATTTGGTGTGGTTGCGGCCAGATACATGGACGTTTCCGGGCTGCGAAAGGAGTGATGGCTCATAATTTATTAGTAGAATACTCGTTTATTTTGTCACGGTTTTAATCCTGTAAATCGAGCCTGCCGGTCACGTTTCGCAAAGCGTGATTCATTGCTGCCCAAAGGTCGCAAAGCCGCTTGGAAAAGGGATATTTGCCAGTCCTGAGCAGGGGTGTGACGGGTGGACAGCCATCGGCAGCAGGGCAAATATCCCTTTTTCGAGATGCAGTATTCATGAGTAGCAGGCAGAGAAGGGCGCAGTGGGAATCCTGCCGCGGCAGACGGATGCCGGCACTCGCTTTATGCCTCAAGGCGGGGTATTCTGCCGCCTCGAGGCGGACCCGGGACCGAGGCCTGCCGCAATCACAGGGTGCGGAGGCCCTGCGGACATGCAGACAGTCAATTGTTCATCCTGTCGGCCGGACGGCCGGACAGGCAGTGAGGCGGGGCAGCCTGAGCCGCGCGTGCCGGCGGTCTGGCTGGATCGCTGTCCGGACGCGGACAGGGCCCAGGCTGTTCTTCCCCCGCTGCTCGAAGGAGCGGAGTTGTGGGGCGGGCGAAACCTGCGCGGTCTGCGCGTGCTGGTGAAGCCCAATCTTCTGCGCGCCGTGCCTCTGGCCTGCACCACGCCCGAAGTGACTTTTGCGGTCTGCCGCTGGCTTCTGGACTGCGGGGCTAAAGTGAAGATCGCGGATTCGCCGGGTTTCGGCACGGCCGGCGGCGTGGCCGGGGCCGTGGGCATGACCGAGGCGCTGGCCGGTCTCGGCCTCAGGGTGGAGCCCATGCGCGGAGCCGTGCCCGTGCGTCTGGCGAGCGGGGACGAAGTCTGTCTGTCGGCAACGGCGCTGGAGGCGGATGCGCTGCTTTCCGTGGCCAGAGTCAAGGCGCACAGCCAGATGCGCATCACGCTGTCCTGCAAGAATCTCTATGGCTGCGTGCCGGGGCTGCGCAAGGCCTGGCATCACACGAGACAGGGCTGCGTTCCCGAACGCTTCGCCGCCATGCAGGCCGCGCTGGCCTCCGCGCTGCCGCCCGTTGCGGGCGTGGCGGACGGCATTGTGGCCATGCACGTGACCGGGCCGGCCTCGGGACGGCCGTATCCGCTGGGTCTTGTCGGCGTTTCCGACAGCCCGGTTGCCCTTGACGAAGCTGTCTGTCTCGCTCTGGGACGCAGACCGGAGGACATGCCGCTGCAGCGCGCCTTCATCGAGGCCGGGCATCCCGACTGCCTTGCTTCCGGCGCCAGGCACAGCTATCCGCGCCTGTGCCCCGGGGACTTTGCGGCCCGGGACTTTGTCCTGCCGCAAGAGCTGATGCACACGTCATTCAGGCCGGCACGGCTTCTGCGCAGCTGCCTCAGACGCCTCTGGGCCCAGCTCGCCCACTGAACACGAGAGAACAAACACCTCAGCACCGCCTGACCAGGCCGGTGCCGGCAGATGAAAGGCAGCAGCCGGACTGCCGGCAGTCGGTGCGCCTGGGAGCGCGGACAGGAGCTTGATTATGGCTGTTATTCTTCCTGACGCAACAGATCTGTACGGCCTGACCGACGAGGGGCTTTCGCGCGGACGCAGCCTCGAGGAGGTCACGCGGGCCCTGCTCGGAGCGGGCATCCGCATCCTGCAGTACAGGGAAAAGAAGATGAAGGACGGCGAAATGCTTGAAAAGTGCCGTCTTCTGCGCAGAATCTGCACGGAGTTCGATGCCTGCCTCATTG
>JAUNSE010000388.1 GCA_030539415.1 Desulfovibrionaceae bacterium | reverse complement strand
CGGCAAGACGCAGAACGTGCTCGCGGCGCGAGCGCAGCAGAAGGGGCGCTGCCGGACTCCCTGTCCGCTCCGGCAGAGGATGGGCTGACGCAGGGGACTGGCGGAGGCAGATCGAAGGAGGGGCGGCGGTCAGGAACGCTTTCAGGGGCGGGGGGCGGACTGTTTCTCCGAGCCGGCCCCGGCCTGCTCCGCGGTCCCCTCTTCGGTTTTCGCTTTTGAAGCGGCAGCCAGGGGTTTTGTCCTGCGCACGATGCCGGTGAGGATGCCGGAAAGAATGAGGCCGCAGCCGGCCAGGGCGGAGGCGGTCATGCGCTCGCCGGCCAGGGCGCCGAAAAAGCCGCCCCAGACGGGCTCGGTGGTGTAGATGAGCGTGGCCCTGGTGGGCGGCACGACCTTCTGGGCCCAGACAATGACAAACTGGATGAGGGCCGTGGCCGCGCCGAGTGCACAGGCGGAGAGGGTGACATACCAGCTGAAGGCCGGCACCGTCTCGCCGGTGACCGGCATGAAGACAAAGGAGAGGACGCTGATGACCGTCATCTCGATGAGCGTCATGCGCCTGGCGTTGCAGCCCGGGGCGAAGATGCCGGTGAAGACGATTTCCAGGGCGAAGAGCAGGGAGCAGAGCAGGGTCAGGCATTCGCCCGGCGAGCCGGAGAAGGAGAGCTTTGTGCCGCCGGTCAGCAGGATGACGCCGGCAAAGGCGAGGGTGAGGCCGGCAAGGGAGCGCCTGGTCAGCGGATGACCCATGAAGACGCGCTCGAGCAGGGGCACCAGGGGCACGTAGAAGGCCGTCAGAAAGGCGGACTTGCTGGCGTCCAGGGTGGCGAGGCCGGCCGTCTGCAGGGCGAAGCCCAGAAAGATGAAGAAGCCGACGACAAGGCCTGCGCGCAGCTCGCGCGCGGTGGTCTCCCGCAGAATCGGAAAGGAGACGAGCAGCAGGACCAGCGCGGCCGTGCCCGTGCGCAGGCCGACAAACCACAGCGGCCCGCAGTGCTCCATGGCATTGCGGATGATGAGAAAGGTGGCGCCCCAGAGCATTGTCACAAAGCACAGGGCGAGTTCATGGCGGTAGCGAAGCATGACCGGCTCTCCTCGACTGACACCGCCGCGGGGGGGGGACTCCCCTGGCGGACGGAAGAGCGCAGTGTTCTCCGGAAAGGCCGCGCTGTCAAATCCTTCCGCGCCCTGCTGCGGGGAGCGGGGCGCGGCTGGGGCCGGCTCCGCCCTTCGTCCCTGGCTACAGAAAGCGCAGCGCGACGGCCGCGGCGGCCACAAGGGCCAGGAAGACAAGGCGCATGACAAGGACTTCCTTCGCGTGTCTGCGCTCGGCGCTGTCTCCCGAGGCGTGTATGTCGTTCAGTCTCTCGCTCATGCCTGCTCCCTGCCGCTGCTCCGCCTGCCGCGCGGGTCCCCGCCCGGGGGCTCGCCGCCCGTGCCGGGCGTGCGGACAATTCATGCCCGAAATGTCTGCCCGCGGGATGCGTCTGTCAAGGGGGGCGGCATTGTCTTTTCTGTCATTCACATGGTGTTAGTATGCATCAATTCAGCCTTGCAAGCACTTTTTATTTCGTTTGACTGAACTATTTTTTTTCGCCGCTGCGGGGACGCGGCCTGTCCGCCCGGGATAAGGCATGAAAAAGCCCCGCGTGCGTCAGCAGCGCGGGGCCGGATTCTCGGATTTCGAGCAGAATTTGTTCATTGTGAACTCCATGTGCTCTGCTTCCTTGAAACTGACAGCAGCCGTTTGGGGCCGGGCCGGGTGCGGCGGCAGGGGAAGCCGCCCTGGATGGCCCGACAGACAGTTCTGTCTCGGCAACTGGGCCTGTTGTTCAAGAAGTGGAGTAAGGCGGAACGGATTACAGGACGAGCAGGGCGAGGGCGGCAAGAGCGCCGAACCAGATGGCGGCGAGGGCCACGGTCTGCCCGCGCATTCTGCGGTAGAGGCTGCGACTGGACGCGTTGATTTCGTCAAACATGAGACTCATGACTGTACTCCTGTACGGTGGAAGTGAGGGGTGTGGCCGGCCTGGCGGCCGGGCAGAGGTTGCATGGAATGAGGGGCCTCGGGACATTTCTGCCGGGGAACCGGTCCGCCCATAAGGAGGGGGGCGGACGCTGCCACGTCCGCGCGACGGCGACGGACCGGTTCTTGTTGACGGGGGTGTATGGAGCCCCCGGGAACTGCTCTGCTGTTTGGGAGGGGCTGCCTTTCGGGTGCCGCGCGGCCGGACTCAGAAGAGCGCCGGGAAGAGCACCAGGAGGAAGCAGCCGGTCAGTATGGCCATAGAGACCAGCAGTACGGGCGTTGTTCTGCAGGGGCCGGTATGGACGCCGGTCCGGCACCGCATGCGATTGGGTCCCGTCATGGGAAAAACCTGTGAAACATGCCTCTGAGGGCGGCTGAGGGTGAGTGGGGTGGAAGGCGCGGGCGGTCTGCGCGATCCGCAGCGGGAGAAAATGATGAAACAGATTTTCAATTCTGATGTGCATTTCTGATGCACATCCTGAAAACTATATTCATTTTCTGCAGCAGCAGGTGTTCTGCGTGCTTCCGCATGACTGATAAATAGGTCTTTCAATCTTGTTCGTCAATACTGTTGAGAGAAAAATTATAAAATAATTTTATATTGTTGAGTTTGAAATTCGATTGCACTTCATATATTGATTGTACAAACAAATATAAAATAGATGTAAC
>JAUNSE010000387.1 GCA_030539415.1 Desulfovibrionaceae bacterium | reverse complement strand
TCCCGGACCACGATCCGGAAAACACAGCAAAGCCTCTCCTCCAGTTCCCGTCAGGGGATGTGAGGAGAGGCTTTGTTTGTCTGTGCTGATGCTCTTGAGGGAGCGGCGGCCCTGGCCCCTTGTCCGAACCGCCGAGCCGGTTCCGAGTCGGAGCCGTGCGCCGGGCCTATTCTGCCCTGGCCGCGCCGGCCGCGGTCAGGGCCACGTAGTCGAGGTCCGGCAGAATCTGGCCGGCGGTCTCCTCGCTGACCTCGTTCAGTTCGGGATGCTCGCCCCAGAAGCCGACATGCACCCCGCCTTCTATGAAGTAGCGCTTGCCGGCCTCCACCTTCAGGGTGACGTCCACCAGGTCCTTTTCCACATCCGTGGCGGCCCAGTAGGTGTGCACGCCGGGGGCGGCCTTCAGCATGAAGTAGGAGCCGGACTGCAGAACGCCCACCACGGCTTCACCCTCGTGCAGATAGTAGCTGAAGTCCCTGCCGGTGTGGGCGCGCTCGCGCACGAAGTACACAACGCCGCTGTTCGCGTCCGGCGTGATCACGGGCGCCTGGACTTTGGCGAAGCCGGGGGCCTCGGGGCCGGAGGCGCAGCCTCCGATGAGGACCGTAAGAAGCAGCAGGCAGAGTGTGCGGATGTTTTTCATATGTCCTTTCCTTGTCTTGCAATGTTGCGCGGGACCGGACGGCTCTTGTCCGGCAGATGCCCGCCTGATGTCATGCGTGTTTTGGGCTGTGCCGGCTGGCGGAGAGGCGCGCCGGCGCTCCCTTGTGGTACCATACGCCCCCCTTGCGGGCAAACGCTTTTGCGGCCGGAAAGCCTCGGGATGAGAGTCTGACCGGACCTGCCGGCAAGGCCGGGGCGTGTCCGATCAATGCTATGCCTTTTGAGCATTGTGAATCATGTAATATAAGTATTTGCTATTTTCACCCTGCCATCCGTATATCAGAGGCACGCGGACAGGGATGTCCGCTCCGGGAGGAAGCCCCTCCCCTTTGGGACAAGGGGTCCTTCCGCAACAGCAAACACGAAGTCTTCAACCAAACAAATTCCCCCCAAGAGGATGATACCATGGCAGACTTTCGGAACGGCACGGCGCACTGGCCGGCAGTCTTCTCCCTCTTTCTGGGCGTGACCAGCCTCATCGCGGCCGAGTTCACCCCCATCAGCCTTCTGACACCCATTGCCCGCGACCTCGGCGTCACCGAGGGCCTGGCCGGCCAGACAGTGACCGCCGTGGGCCTCTTCGCGGTGCTGACCAGTCTCATGCTCGCCCCGCTCACGCGCAGCATCGACCGCAGGCTGGTGCTGCTCGCGCTCTCCTTCCTGCTGATAGTCTCCAATGTGCTTGTCGCCCAGGCCCCGAACTATTCCGTCCTGCTTGTCGGGCGCGGCCTGCTGGGCATCTGCGTGGGCGGCTTCTGGTCCATGGCCTCGGCCGTGACCCTGCAGCTCGTGCCCTCGAAGGACGTGCCGCGGGCCCTCAGCATCGTCTATGCCGGCGTCTCGGTGGCGACCATACTCTCCCTGCCCCTGGCCAGCTGGCTCGGCGGTCTTGTCGGCTGGCGCACGGTCTTTCTGGCCGAGGCCGGTCTGGGTCTTGCCGCCCTGGCCGCGCAGTTTGCGACCGTTCCCTCCCTTGCCCCGCAGGCCGGGAGCAGCTTTGCCAACATGGCGGCCCTCATCCGCGTGCGCTGGGTGCTGGCCGGCATCACGGGCTGCATCTTCAGCTACGGCGGCTACCATGTCTTCTTCACCTATCTGCGGCCCTACCTTGAGCATGACCTGGCGCTGGGCGCAGGCACGCTCTCTGTCGTGATGCTGGTCTTCGGCATCGCCAACTGCGCCGGCACCTTCATCGCCGGCGCCGTGCTCGGCAGATGGTTCGGGCCGACCATGCACGCCATTCCCCTGGCCCTCGCGGCCACGGCCGTCCTGCTCTTCCTGAACGGCACAGCTTCCGGAGGCATTGTCCTGGCCGTGCTCTGGGGCCTCATCTTCGGCTTCATGCCCGTGGCCTGGTCCACCTGGATAGCCCGCACCCTGGCCGACAGGGCCGAGCTTGCCGGAGGCCTCTCCGTTGCCGCCATACAGTTTTCCATCGGTCTTGCCGCCTTCACCGGCGGCGTGACCTTCGACAATGCCGGCATGGGCGGCATCTTCCTCATCGCCGCGGCCTTCCTGCTCCTGGCCCTGCTGCTGGTCAGAGCCACCTTCACTCTCAGGGAGAAGGCATTGCGCGGCGCCTCGGAGCCCGACAGCCAGCCCGCGCCCTGCCGCTGCGGCGGACACAGGGCAAAGACGGCCTAGCCCGGCCCTGCAGGCAGCCCGGCTCCCGGCTCAGGGGGAGTCCTGCAGAAAGGCCGGCCTGCCCGGCCTGACCATCAGCACGAATCAGACAGCACAACGGAGCACCATATGAAACTGAACAGACTGTTCGCTGCGGCCACTCTGGCCTGCGCGCTCGTCCTTCTTCCCCAGACCGTCCGGGCAGAAAGCGCGCAGTCCGCGCGCGTCATTGAAAACGGCACGCCCGTAACGCTCACCATCGGCAAAACGGTCATTCCGGCCACGCTCAACGACAGCAGAACGGCCAGAGCCCTCATTGCCCGTCTGCCGTACACCGTGAAACTGCACCGCTACTCCCACGACTACTGCGGCGTGATGGAGGATCCCCTGCCCTACAACGAGGCGGATGTGCAC